>JBDKKQ010000130.1:0-6342 GCA_039796015.1 Verrucomicrobiota bacterium | reverse complement strand
TCATGAGTATCGCAGTTGCAGGCCGAGTGGCGTGGGGGGTGGCTTTGGGATTGGCAATCGGTGCCGCGATCGGGTCTTCCACAGCGGCCGACCTTCCTGCCCCCGGATTTACTCCCGAATCGCGGGGTGAACATGCGCTGACGGGCATTCTGGCCCATGTGCGTCCCGGAGTGACCCTGACCAATGCCACACTCCTCATTCGCGATGGCCGGATCGCCTCGGTGGGTGTCGGAATCAACATCCCCGCCTCGGCCCGGACTTGGAACCTGCCCGGCGCGCACGTTTACCCCGGGTTCATCGATCCCTACCTGACGCTGGGATCGGCGGGCGGTGCGGTGACCACGCAGGGCTCCGATTTTCCGGCGAACGGCACGGGATCACTCACCTCCGGGGCCCCTCGTTTTTTTGGAGTGCCCGGCCAGGAGCGCGATCCCGGATCGCCCGGACCGGCTCACGGCATTGCCGAAGTGACACCCGAACGGCGGATGATTGATGGCTTGTCCCCGGATCCTAAGGAGTTGGCCGCCCTGCGTGAGATGGGCTTTACCGCCGCCAATGTCGTTCCGGCCAAGGGGATCCTGCGCGGACAATCCGTAGCCATCAGCCTCTCGGACGTGTCTCCGAACCGGGCGATCCTCAAGTCCGAGACCGCCCAACATGTAGCCTTCGCAGTCGGAGGCGGAGGCGGCGATGCCTATCCCAAATCGCTAATGGGAGTCATCGCCACGGTGAGGCAAGCCTGGATGGATGCGGCGTGGTACCGCGCAGATCAGGCCGATTACAATTCAGCAGGACGTTCCAGCACCCGACCACGGCCCGAGATTAACGCGGCTCTCGCAGCGCTCCAACCGACGCTAGGAAACCCGTCCGCTGCCGGTTCACAACCAGTGGTCTTCGAAGCCGGCAGTGTCTTGATGCAAGATCGGGCTTTCCGGGTGGCTTCCGAAGCGGGGTTACGACCGCAGCTTGTGGCCAGCGGTCAGGAATGGCGACGGCCAGACCTCTTGGCACCCATGGCCAAGGCAGCCGTTCCGTTCATCGTGCCGCTCAACTTTCCGGCGTTGCCCAAGTTCCCCGAAGAATCTGCGTGGGATTCTGTCTCCCTCGACGTGCTTCGGGCCTGGGATTGGGCCCCAGAAAACCCTGCCTTGCTCGTCCGTTCTGGTCTGACCATCGCCCTGACTACCCACGCACTGCCGGACCGCAAATCCTTCCGCTCGCAATTGCGTATGGCTCTCGACCGAGGCCTCTCCGAATCCAATGCCTTGGCTGGATTAACTACCACCCCGGCGGCTTTGTGCGGACTCAGTGATTCTCTGGGTACTGTTGAATCGGGGAAACTCGCTCACCTGACCGTGGTGGAGCCCGGCGGTGGATTTTTTGATCCGGCTTCCCGGGTCACGGCCGTGTGGATCGATGGCGTGGCCTACGAGACCGATGCCGCCTTAAAGACTCCTGAGCGCAAGGAACCCAACGTGGAGGCCGAGGCCAAGAAGGCAGAGGAACGCCAACTGGTGGCCCGACGCGTGGCCCATCCTCCCATGGACGGCCGCGGACCCATCGCCCAACCGGGTTCGGTAATTATTCGCAATGCCACGATCTGGACCAGCGGCCCGGAGGGCACTCTTTTGCGAGCCGATCTGCTCGTGGCCAACGGAAAAATCCAGGCCGTGGGTTCTTCGCTGGCGGCCGGTCCGGCGGTCCAGGAAATCGATGGCACCGGGCTGCATGTGACCCCCGGTATTCTCGACTGCCATTCGCACTCGATGATCCTGGGTGCGGTCAATGAGGGCACCTTGCCCAGCACGGCGATGGTCCGCGTTGCTGATGTGGTCAATTCCGAGAGTGAGAACATCCACCAGCAACTGGCCGGCGGCACCACGCTGGTGAACTTATTGCACGGGTCGGCCAATCCGATCGGTGGCCAGAACTGTGTGATCAAACTGCGCGAAGGAGCCACGCCCGAGGCGCTGAAATTCGAGCCGGCTCCCGGTGGCATCAAGTTCGCTCTTGGCGAGAACGTCAAACAGTCGGGGTGGGGCGACAAGGCGGTGACCCGATTCCCACAAACCCGGATGGGCGTCGGCACCTTTTATCGGAATCGATTCACCGCGGCCCAGCAGTACCGCGATGCGTTCCGCAAAGGCCGCCAATCCGACGGCTCGCCGGTTCGGCGAGATCTCGAACTCGAGGCCCTCGTGGAAATCCTCGAAGGCACCCGACTCATTCACTGCCACAGCTACCGTCAGGACGAAATCCTAGCATTCCTGCGCGTGATGGAGTCCTTCGGGGTCCGCGTGGCGTCACTGCAGCACATCCTCGAAGGCTATAAGGTGGCTGACGAAATCGCGCGCCACGGGGCCGGCGCCAGTGCCTTCGCCGACTGGTGGGCCTACAAGTACGAGGTCATCGATGCGATCCCTTATGCCGGAAGTCTTATGCGGGAGCGCGGGGTGACCGTGAGTTTCAACTCCGATTCAAGCGACCACGCCCGCCGGCTCAATTTCGAGGCGGCTAAGGCCGTGAAGTACGGCGGTACCCCCGAGGCTGAGGCGCTAAAATTTGTGACACTCAATCCAGCCAAACAACTCGGCATCGACCACCGGGTGGGTTCTCTGGAATCGGGCAAGGACGCCGACTTCGTGATCTGGAGCGGCTCACCGCTAGACTCTGCAACTCGCTGCCTCGAGACCTGGGTGGACGGCCGCTGCTACTTCAAACTCTCGGCGGAGGCGGCTCGGGTGAAAGCACTTCAGGAGGAACGCAGTGCGTTGCATGCCAAGGCCCATAAAGTCGCCGGGAGCGGAGGGGAATCCAACGCCTCCGACAAGGCCCGCAAACAGTTCTTCGAACGCGCGCTCGAACAAGCCCGCCACTGGAGCGTGAAGGAATGTCAGGATTGTTTGGTCCGACAGACGGAGTGATGGCCGGCGACCTTCCGCCATGAAAATCCCGAATCCGCAACCGACGGCCCTGCGACGATCGAAGGTCGCCGGGCTCCGCTCGCCGTTGCCGACGCTCCGTGACCAAACCGGCCAAACCAGTTCTTCAATTACCTCCGGAGCCAAACCGTCCGAAAAGATCGTCATCTCCGGGTGCGATTACCTCGGCTTGTCGGACGATGCGGTGATCCGGGAAGCGTGGCTGAAGGCCTCAGCCAGCGGGCCTCTTCAAACCGGTGCTTCTCGAGCGACGACCGGTGATCACCCCCTGTACCGCCGCGCAGAGAAAGCCATCGCGGACTTCCTAAGTGAACCCGCGGCGGTCCTCACGGCCACGGGTTACCTCGCATCGCTGGCGGTGGCGCAAGGACTGCGGGATCAGGCCACCCATGTGGTCGTCGATGCCTCTGCACACAACTGCGTTCAAGACGGCGCCCGCTTGAGTGGATTACCGATCCTCTCCTTTGCCTCCGGCGATGTCCGCGCGTTGTACTCAAAGCTGCGTGGACTACCGCCATCGGCCCGCCCGCTGGTGGCCACCGATGGGGTCTACGGCATCCGGGGCGGTATGGCCCCACTGAAGGATTACCTGGAGGCATTGCCCGCCTCAGGCTGGCTCTGGGTAGACGACGCCCATGGCCTCGGATCCGTGGGTGCCACCGGTCGAGGATCACCCGAATTTTTTGGCCTCCGAGATTCCCGACTCATCCGAAGCGTCACGTTTTCAAAAGCCTTGGCCGTCGCCGGCGGAGCAGTCATTGGTGAAGCCTCCCTGATGGAACAGGTTCGCACGCGGGCTGGAGCCTATTTGGGATCCTCGGCGCCGCCGCTGGCCATCGCAGCAGCCATCGCGGCTGCCGTGGTCCGGGTCCATAAACTTCCGGGCCGCGTCCGCCGGTTGCAGGAACTCGCCCGCCGTTTTTCGACGGCGCTACCGACCCGGCCCGAAATCTTCAACGACGCCCGAACTCCGGTCACCGCAATCCATCCCCGCAATGCGGCCCAAGCCCAACGACTCACTAAAGCCCTGACCCAAGCCGGCTTTGTCCCGCCGTGGATTCGCTACCCGGGCGGGCCCGGTGGTGGGTTTTTTCGCATCGCCCTTGCAGCGACTCATTCCCGAAGTCAGATCGACCGGCTGGCACGCTCGATCCGGGCGGGCTTAAACGAATAGCGGCCACCGTTTCGAAATCTGGGCGACCTATTACTGGGGAGAGCCGTCGCCTTCCTGAAACTCCACACCACGACGGAGGCGGAAGGGTTCACTACGGACAATCTCCAAGATTAACTTCGGCGCTCGATGACCATCACTGGCCACGGCCTCGGTGATCCGCTTTACGGCCGGGATGTCATAATATTCGACGCCACGTCCCAATGCGTAGGCCAGCATCTTTTCAGTGAGGTGACGCAAGAAGAGTTGCTTACGCTCCAGAAGGACTTGCTTGAGGGCCTCCGGGCCTACGATGACCACGCCGCCCGGCAATTCTCCGCTGGCATCCACCGTCTGTCCCGACACCTGGGTGCGCCATCGACCGATGGGATCGAAATTCTCTAGGGCGAAGCCCAGGGGATCCAAACGCGCATGACAGGCCGCGCAGTTGGGATCCTTGCGGTGCTTCTCTAGGCGCTGACGAAAGGTGAGTCCCTCACTCTTCTCGTCATTGGGAGACAGCGTGGCGACCAAGGGCGGCGGGGGCGGAGGCGGGGTTCCGAAGACTTCCTCTAGCAACCACTTTCCGCGCAGCACCGGACTTGTGCGTTGAGGATAGCTTGTCTGGGTCAGCACCGCTGCCATGCCCGTGACACCACCTCGGCGGCGGTCCGACAATGAGACACGGATGAAGGTCGAGCCATTCACCCCGGAGATTCCATAATGCCGGGCCAAGTCGGCGTTTACCCAGGCATAGTCGCTGTCGAGCAACTCCAACAAACTGCGGTTCTCGCGCACCAATCCGGCGAAAAACTCAGTAGGCTCGGTCATCATCGCTTCCCTCAAGGCCGGCGTGAACTCGGGGAACTTCTGCGGATCAGGCGCGGCCACCGAACCCAAAGTCCGGATACCGAGCCATTGACCCACAAACTGTTCGGATAACGCGCGAGCCTTGGGGTCGGCCAGCATTCGCATCACTTGTGCCTCCAGAACTTTTGGCTGAGACAAGCGACCCGCGTCGGCCAGGGCGAAGAGCGTGGCGTCGGGCATCGAAGCCCAAAGAAAGTAACTCAGACGGCTGGCCAAGGCATGATCGTCAATGGCCGCTGGCGTCTGGCCAGGCGGGTCTTTTTCGATGCGGAACAGGAAGTTCGGGGACACCAACACCGCCTTGGCCGCAGCCAGAGTCGCGGTGCGCGAATCCGCGCCGCGCCGCCGCGTCTGCTGATAAAATTCCAGGAGTCGGGCCATCTCCGGCGCAGACACCGGACGTCGCCACGCCCGCCGGGCCAGGTCGCGGAGATCCCCGGTCGCGGCTGCGGTTTCAGAACGGTACCAAGTTACCGGATGGCGGAAGAGCGCCTCGGGCGCCGCCGCCGCCAAAACTTCCTCGGCCGCCATGAGGTATTTTTCCAGCAGCAAGGGCGGCACGAACAGCGTGCTGGCGTTGTTGTCGAACCCACCACCACCGCCGCCATCGGCCGGAAAATCATCAGCCGGACGCAAACCAACGCCCAAGAGGTCTCGGACCGTGTGATTGTATTCGGTACGGCTCAGTCGGTGGGCGATCTTCGGCCCCGGATCCAACCGGATAACCCCTGGAGCCGGGTTGTCGAGGAGATCCCGGAGGCCCTCACTGAGAGCCAGCCGTTCTTCCTGACTTGGCTGGACCTTGCGACTCTCCGGCGGCATCAGTCGTTCTTCAACCTGACGCACGGCCGTTTCCCAGAGCTTGGGCTGGCGATAAATCGAGGCGAGGTTAGTGAAGCCATCGAGACGCACCCCGCCCTTGGCCTTGCGGGCATTGTGGCAATCCCAGCAATGCTTCTGCAATTGCGGCAAGAGGTCTTGATGGAAGTCCGCGGCCCAAATCGACCCCCAGACAACATTCAAGAACAGCAATACGACTCGACCATGCATGTGCGAAACTCTCGACGGCGGGAAGTTCTCCGACATTCAGCGCGGGCGAAGGCCCGCCGGCAGTCGGAGGGTTTCTCTCCCGTCCACCGAAGAGTGCCCGGTTCAGCGAAGGTCGCAACATCGGGCGGTCTTTCCGGCGACCGGGCGGGCGATGGACAACGAGGAACCGAGTCGATTCTCGCGAGTTCCTCAACCCATGGCTCTGGCATTGCCTGGCCTGCGGCCGATGGCACCCTGAGGCTGATGATCACTCCGTCCCGCTTTCTTCTAGTCGCCGCCGGCTTGTTGGCCATGGGCGGCGTTGTATCCCGCACCTGGGCCGCTTCCAAT
>JBDKKQ010000129.1:0-3986 GCA_039796015.1 Verrucomicrobiota bacterium | reverse complement strand
GGTCATGAATTTCGCTGGCTTCCTTGCTGATCAGTGCCGGTCGCGCTCTGTCGCGACTGCGCTGTCGGTCGCGCTGTGTCTGGGAGTGTTAAGTGGTTGCTCCGGTCCGTCGGAGCAGCAGCAACAGGTGCTGCGCATCGTTGCGCGGGGAGTCGCTGGGGATCGTTGGATAGCGACTTTGCCTAAGGCGGGCCCCTTGGCAATGAGGTGGGTTCCCCCCACTCGGTTCGTAATGGGCAGTCCGCTTCAGGAGCAGGGTCGGTTGGTGGATGAGCCTCAGCATCTAGTGCAGTTGACCTCCGGTTTCCTCATCGCTGAGACCGAGTTGACCCAAGGTCAGTGGCTGGCGCTCATGGAGACCAATTCGAGCCCAATTCAAGGCATGGATCTGCCGGTGACCCAAGTCTCTTGGGACCAAGCTCGAGAATTCTGCCGTCGACTCACGTTGCAACAGAAGGACGAAGGACACCTGCCTAAGGGTTGGGTTTGGGATTTGCCCACCGAGGCGCAATGGGAATTGGCTTGTCGGGCCGGTAGCCCCGCGGCCTACGCCGGAGAGCTCGACAGCTTGGCGTGGCATGCTGGCAACAGCGGGGGAAAGGTGCATCCGGTGGGGCAGCGTGAGGCCAATGGTCTCGGTATTCGGGATATGCATGGAAACGTGGCTGAGTGGTGCGTGACTTGGTTCTTTTCCTACCCGACCAATATTCCGGTCTTCGTGGATCCTCTCGGTCCGATTTGGAGCTTCGCCCCCACCTATCGGGGCGGTGGATTCAAGTCAGCCCCGGCGGCCTGCCGCTCTGCGGCCCGTGCGGCGGGTGTCCCCGGAGAGGTCCCCAACGAGACTCTGGGATTTCGATTGGCCCTGCGGTTTCGGCGGGAAACCATGTAATTTAGATGCGTTTCCGAGGCTTGCAGTCCCCGGGGTTAGACGCAGTGCCAGAGCCTGAACCCGGGAGAGGTGCTCTCTCGGGATGGTTCTTGCCTGAGAGACATCTGCTTCCTGTCCTCCGGCCCTCAGGAGTGTTAGGGTTTCACCCGTGGCCGAAACATTGGTCGTCAACGAGATCTATTTGAGTCTTCAGGGCGAAAGCACCTTCGCAGGGCTACCCTGCGTCTTTGTGCGCCTGACTGGATGCAATCTGCGGTGTTCCTACTGCGATACAGCCTATGCCTTCACCGAAGGTAAGCGACGCTCTCTGGACGAGATCCGCGCCGAGGTGCATCGATTGGCAGAACCCTTTTTCCGCTCTGATCGAGCCCATTTTCCGCCGGTGGTCAATGCGGGCGATGCTTCAGCTCAGCACAAGCTGCCGTTGGTTGAGTTGACCGGGGGGGAACCCCTCCTGCAACCCAATGCCGCTCGCCTCATGCGCACCTTGGCAGATGACTGTTTCACGGTGCTGGTAGAAACCAGTGGTGCCCACGACATCTCTAAGCTCGATCCGCGGGTGCGGCGCATCATGGATCTTAAATGTCCGAGCAGCGGCGAGGTTGAACGCAATCGTTGGGCCAATATTTTTCATCTCCGTGCCACGGATGAGGTGAAGTTCGTGATTGGGACCCGCGAGGACTACGAGTGGGCTAAGGCGATAATCCTCCAGCATCGGCTCGATCCGGTTTGTCCGATTTTGTTCTCCTGGGTGGCTCCACTCTCGGAATCCCAGCGCGACAAGGCTCTCAAGCCCGTGCCCCAGGGGCTTCATCCGATTTCGCGGAAAGATCTCGTGGAGGCCATGGTGGCTGACCGGGTGCCGGCCCGGTTCCAGTTGCAAATGCACAAGTTCATCTGGCCTTCCGATGAACGCGGCGTGTGATGAGCTCCCGGACCCAAGACTCCACACTGGAAATGCTCCGCCGATACGAGTCGCGGAACATCACCTTCCTGGAACCCGATGCGGGTTGGCCAATCGTCTGGAAGCGGGCCAAAGGGTGCCGTGTCTGGGATGAGGCGGGTCGGCCTTATCTGGACCTCACCGCCGCCTTCGGAGTGGCCGCGGCGGGGCATGCCAATTCCGCTGTTGTGCGGGCCGGCCAGCGGCAGATGGGAGAATTGCTCCATGCCATGGGGGATGTGCATCCCCATGCGTTGAAGGCTCGTCTGGCTCGCGAATTGAGTCGCCTCACCTTTGAGCGGTGGACTCGCCGCGGTGGGGCCACTGCTGCAGTCGAGACGGGCAAGGTGATCTTCGGGTGTTCTGGTTTCGAAGCGGTGGAGGCAGCGTTCAAGACGGCGCGCTTGGCTACTGGGAAGCCCGGGGTCATCGCTTTTCGTGGCGGATACCATGGGGTTGGGTATGGAGCCCTGAATGCGACGGAACGGTCCCATTTTCGAGAGCCGTTCCGGGACCAACTCCGTGAGTTTGGATGTTTTGTAGACTTTCCCGAGGCGAATACAGAGGAGCAGGGAAGACCCCGATTGGAGGCGGCACTCGAGGCGGCTGCGGCTGCGCACGACATCGGCGCGGTGGTCGTCGAACCCATGCAGGCTCGCGGTGGGATTTGCATACCGCCTCCCTGGTTTCTGCCCTGTTTGCGCGAGTGGGCCGACCAACGGGGTGTCTTGCTAATTCTTGACGAAATCTACACGGGTTTTGGACGCACCGGAGCCTGGTTTGCTTGCGAGCACTCGGGCGTTATTCCGGACATTATCTGCCTGGGCAAAGCTTTGACCGGTGGGTTTCCCCTGAGTGCCTGCGTCGGTCGGGCCCGGGTGATGGACGCGTGGCCTCCGGCGATGGGCGAGGCCATTCATACGAGCACATATTTAGGACATCCGGTCGGGTGTGCCATGGCCTTGGCTCAGATCTCTGAACTCCGTCGTCTGGCCTTGCCACAGCGTGCGGCTCGGTTAGAAAAAGTTTTGGAATCGGGCCTGAAATTGCTTCAAGCCCAGTTTCCAGATCGGGTGTCGAGGGTGTCCGTCATCGGCCTTATGGGTGGTATCGCCTGGCGGCGTGCCGATGGGGGTCCCGACACTGAGTTGTCTGTCTGGCTCATGCAGGAAGCGCTCCGCCGCGGAATCATCCTTCTTCCAGAAGGCGAACATTCCGAGGTCACTGGGATCACTCCGCCACTGACCATCACCGAAATGGAGTTAAAACGGGCTTTCCGCGAAATCACTCGTGCGGTGATTGCACGCCTCCAGGTATTAAATCCTGCCCCAAAACCTAAAGCGTCCCGCACTCCGAAAAAACGGCTATGACCCTGAATGAGATGCGTACCCTGCTGGAGTCGCGGGGGATCCAGTTGACGAAGTCGCTGGGCCAGAACTTCTTGCACGATGGCAATCAGTTGCGGCGGATTGTGAGCGCTGCCGACATCGTCCCGACGGACCGTATTCTTGAAGTGGGGCCTGGATTAGGGCCCTTGACTGAGTTGCTGGTGGTCCACGCTGCGTCGGTGTTGGCCATTGAAAAGGATGCCCGGTTGGTGAGCGTTCTCCGTGAAAACTTTTCCGGCGCCCTTTCTGGGGAGGGCCCAGGCACCCTCGAATTATTGGAGGCCGACGCCATGCGTTGGGTCGAAGCCAATTCGCGGGATTGGAGCGGTTGGAAACTCGTCGCCAATCTGCCGTATTCGGTGGCGTCAACCCTGATGGTAGAGTTGGCCGAGGCCCCGGTGCCCCCCGATCGCATGGTGGTGACCTTGCAGGCAGAAGTGGTGCATCGCATTGCCGCTCCGACCGATGGGGACAACTACGGAATCCTCACCCTCTTGCTGGGCCTGCGCTACCAAGTCCGTGACTGGTTTAACATCAAACGCGGATGCTTCTATCCGATACCGGATGTCGACAGTGCCTGCATTAGCCTCGTGCGGAGGCCGATTCCGCTTCTGGATGCCGCTGGCTCGGTGGTTTTCACCCGACTCGTGAAGCGTGCCTTCTCCGAGCGTCGGAAGATGATGCTCAAGCTGCTCAAGACCGTATGGCCAGTGGAGGTCTTGCAGGCTGCTTTTATCGAGGTGGGCATCGCGCCGACCGAGCG
>JBDKKQ010000128.1:0-5222 GCA_039796015.1 Verrucomicrobiota bacterium | reverse complement strand
ACGGTGACGTAGCTGTTGAAGTCGGTGCTGGTGAAGCGGTAGGCCTCCGGAGTGCTGTGGGCGAGATGGGCGATGGCGGCCGTAGTAATATCGCCGCCCCAACTGTCTTCGAGGGTCATGGCGATGCCCATGCTCACGCACAAGTCACGAGCCTGCTTGGTCTTGGTGAGGCCACCCAGCTTGCTGATCTTGAGGTTCACCACGTCCATTGCCAGGTCGGCCTTGGCCCGCAGCAACAAGTCGAGGCCGTCTACGTTTTCATCGAGAATGAACGGGTGATCGGTCTGACGGCGCACTGCGAGGCACTCTTCGTAGGTCAGGCAGGGTTGCTCGATGTACACGTCGAGGTCGCGCACGGCCCGCACCACGCGGACGGCCTCATGCTGGGTCCAACCGGTGTTGGCGTCGGCAACCAGGCGTTCGCCGCCTTTGAGGATCTCGCGGACCGCACGGATACGGGCGATATCCACATCGGGATCGCCGCCGACCTTGAGCTGGAAGCGCGTGTAACCCTCGGCCCGGTAGCCGGCGACCTTGGCGGCCATGATCTCCGGGTCCTCCTGCGAAATGGCCCGGTAGAGGCGCACCTTCTCACCGTACCGACCGCCGAGCAGAGTGCACACGGGCAAGCCGGTCGCCTTGCCCAAAATGTCCCAGCAGGCGATATCGATGCCCGACTTCACATACGGATGTCCTTTGAGTGCGGCATCCATGCGGTGGTTGAGCTTGCCGAGTTCCAACGGGTTCTCGCCGATAAGCAACGGGCCTAGTTCGAGCAGACCCGTCCGAACACCGGCCGCATAGGCGGGCAGATAGAAGGGCCCCAGCGGGCAGACCTCGCCGTAGCCGATGAGGCCGGTGTCGGTTTCAACACCGACGATGGTGCTGTCGAATACAGTGACCGATTTACCGCCGGACCACTTGTAGGTGGTCTCGTGGAGCGGAAGGTCGACCTGATGGGCGAAGATGCGCGTGATGGTCATGGGGGAAGGGTTTTTGGAATCAGGATTTACGGCCCCACAGACGGACGAGCAGGGCGTCTACGTCGGGATCGTGCTGTTGAAGTTCGGTGCGGTTGAAGGGATAGAAATCGTTGCGAGAAAAGAAGGCCTCGGTGCATTCGGCGAAGTACTCCATGGGGTCGGTCATGGCATAGGCTCGGTCCCAGTGGATTTTGCCTGCGGCGTCTTTTCGTTGGACGCGCTCGTAGCGTTGGCTGGCCTTGGCGGCTTTGTAGGCCGCGGCGATTTCGGCGTTGGAGAATCCGCCAGGCAGCACGCGGTCGTGGTAGGCGTGGGCCAATTCGTGCAGCGTGAAATTGGGCATGCGCCGGGTCTCGGACTCGAAGTCTGGGATGTCGGTGAATTCGACGCCGTGCACCATGGCGGGATCGCGGCCGTTGTCGCGCAGCCATCCCGCGCCTGGATGGTACTCGGCCCGTCCCCCTTGGCCCGGGTAGGCGCGGGTGAACCAGAGGGTGATCTTGCGCAAGGGCTGGACGGCCGGTGCGGGGACTACCTGAAGAATTTCACGCAGCTGGACTGCTAGGAGTTCCAAGGCTTTGTCGGTGGCGGGGCGTTGCTCGGACCACAGTCGGGTGTCGATCCGGACGGTCCATCCTTCGACCTCGCGGACTACCCGTTCGGGATAAGAAACTTTCGTTTTGGCGGGGGGCTCTGCCAGGAGCTGAACACCCGACAGCAGGGACGGGGCGACCAGCAAGCCAGTGATCCATCCACGGCGTGAAAGGCTGCGGTGAGGGGGTGCGGGTGGGGTCCGGTTTGCGCTCAACACATGAAATCGAAGCAGAGGATCGGTCCGCAGTCTTGGGAAGAATCCATTCTTTCCAAAATAGATTAGACTAGTCTCAAACTAGTCTTAGGGTTCGTTGCAATGAACAGCAGTGTGATTTCGGTGCCTTTGGCCGAGGCAAAAAGCAAATTGTCTGAGCTCATCGAGCGGGTCGGGCAGGGTGAAGAGTTCATCATCACGCGTCATGACATGGAGATGGCCCGACTTTCCCCAGTCCATCGTTCCGGTCGCGCCGAGGCGGCTGAGTCTATCGCCCGGATGCGGGCCGGTCGGGCGATGCGGGCTGCTTCAGTCGAGGAACTTCGCCAGTGGCGTGGAGAGGGGCGGCGATGAACGGCGCCTTTGTACTGGATTGCTCAGTGACGATGGCCTGGTTCTTTGACGGAGAGGCCACGCCTGTGACCGATGAGATTCTCGATCACCTCAATCAATCGGGCTCAGCAATCGTCCCCGGGCATTGGCCGTTGGAGGTGACCAACACCTTATTGATGGGTGAACGTCGCAAGCGCTGCACGCCCGCCGATTCGGCCCATTTCATGGGAATTTTGAGTTCGCTCGCGATCGAGGTGGATCGTGAGACTGGTTCCCGGGCGTTTTCGGAGACATTCGCGTTGTCTCGAACCCATGCTCTCACGCAGTACGACGGAGCCTATTTGGAGCTGGCGATGCGGAATAAGATCCCGCTGGCCACGCTGGATGCGGAGTTGCGCAAGGCTGCCAAGAAGGTGGGTGTTGAATGTTGGCCGCAGCGAATTTGAGATTTCTGGACCTGGTTTGGACGGAGTCCTCGAAAAATTTCCCCGAGGCGTGGGGCCAACCGCCCGGGCTTGGAGCTTGATGCGAGAGGGTGGGCCCCGTTTGCTCTCGTCACGAATGACATCGCCCTGCGTTTCGGTGGCCATCCATGCGAGCTTGTTTCCGGATGCGGTTCACGCCCGATTGCGTGCCTCGTTTCAGACCCGGCGCATTCATGGGGCCTTTCATTACGACACGGCCCGTCGGGCTCGTCGTTGGATGGAGGTGCATGCGGCCCATTCCCCAGCCGTCACGGCCCAAGATTCCCGATCCATTTACGATCAGGCCGCCCGTGAGTCGGTGGTGGGTTTAGCGGATGGCCCTTGGGGCTGCATCGGATTGGGTTGCGGAAGTGGTCACAAAGAGGCTCGCGTCGTTGCGGCCTTAGTAGTCCGGGCCTCTTCGGTGACCTACCTGCCGCTGGATGTGAGTGTGCCGTTGGTGTTGATTTCACGGGAGGAAGCGTTGGCCCAGAGCCCGGGCCTCACGGTTCATCCAATCGCCGCCGACCTCACCGACGTCGACGACCTCTCCGCTGCCATCGATCCGTTGTTACCCAGCGGAGCACGCCGTTTCTTGACGCTCTTCGGGATGCTCCCGAACTTTGAGCCGGAGTTCATTTTCGAGCGCATGGCCTCGTGGCTGCGTCCCGGCGATCGGATACTCTTCAGCGCCAATTTGGCCCCGGGTCCTGATTTGGAAACAGGTGTTCGCTCGGTTCTGCCTCAATACAACAATCCCGAGACCAAGGTCTGGCTACGGACGTTGCTCGAAGACCACGGGGTTCCGGCGGAGGCCGGTTCGGTGGAGTTTCACATCGAGCGGGATCTAGGATTGCCGGGTTGTGCGCGCATTGCGGCCGACTGGGTGGTGTCCCGGAGTTCGGAATGGGTTCTTGATAGCGAGACCTTCTGCTTGGAACCCGGTGAACGAGTCCGCCTGTTCTTTTCTATCCGTCACACCCCCAGCTCCATCGAGTTCGGATTGCGGAGCCAAGGGCTGCGTCTCGCGCAATCGTGGATCGCGGGATCGGGAGAAGAAGGCGTGTTTCTGGTCGAACGATCGAACAAAGCCTGAAGAGCTTTTCATAGGTGATCCATTTCGAACAAAGGATTGCCCCAGAGGCCTCTTCCCCCTGAAGGTGACAAAGAACTGAATGAGTGATGCCGCTTTTGACAGTGTGTCCGTAAATCCCTCAGCGACCGCGGTCGCCAACGGGTTGGGGGCCGAAGATGATTTTTCGGTACCGGTGCCGAGACCGAAGATCTCGGTTCTTAAACTGGTTGGCCAGGTGCTCGACCATGGCGGACCCGGCTACCTCCAGTTCGCGATCACCAATATTTGCAATGCCGACTGCGGTTTCTGCGGGTTCGCGCGCAGTCAGTTTGACCCCAAGAAGCGCCGGTCGGTGACCTTGAAAGAGGCCAAGGACGTCATCGACATCGCCGTTCGCAACCACATTGGCTACCTGCTGTTCGTGGGTGGGGAGCCGATGGTTCACCGTGATCTCCGTGCCATGGTCCGCTATGCGGCCCGCAAGGGGATTAAGCCCATGATCTGCACCAACGGCGGATTGTGGACCGAGGAGAATATGCGGGCCTTGGCCAGTGACGGCCTGAGCAGCGTCATCATGTCGATCGACGCCCACGACATCGTGGCCCACGAGAAGAACCGCGGGCTCAAAGACGTTTGCGCGAAGATCCGTCGTGCCAATGAGTTTTTCTTGGGTCTGGGAGTTCAGACCACCGCCAGCATCACGGCCAGCAAGCTCATCGAAGACTACGACAAGCTGCCCGAATTCTTAGAATCCCTGGGTTTTGAGAGCTGCACCTTCAGCTACCCGCTCACCGACCTGAAGAGCAGTTACTTGAGTTTCAGCGAAGGGGGCTTAGTGAGCTTCACCAAGGATGAACTTTACGAGGTCTTTGAGAAGATCAAGCGGATGAAGCACCGCAGCGGCTATCCGGTGGTTAATCCGACCGAGTCGCTGGATGAGATGCAGCGCCACTTGCGCGGTGAGACCGAACAGTTTGGGTGTCTGGGAGGCTTCAAGTACTTCTACCTCGACTGGCATCTCAACTTGTACCGCTGCCATTTCTGGGAAACCCCGATGTGCAACGTGTACGAGTGGGACGAGTCCAAGCTGGTGCGTGATGGTTGCACCCGTTGCATGATCGATTGTTACCGCGATCCCAGCGTGTTGCAGTTCGTGGCCGTCAGTGCGATGGACACCTGGAAGGCTCTCAAGAAGGGAAATTTCCTGCAGGCGGCTCGTCACGTATTCGACCGGCGCAACCTGACGTCGATCAAGGCAGTGGCTGAAGATTTCAAGTGGGTGACCAAGGTGTAGTCGGGCCGTGGTGATCTTGAGATCCCGAGATCGGTTCATTCTGAATCCCAGAATTGAACCTGATCTTGGGGAGAAGCCGATTGCAGTGAGGTTTCTCGCGATTTAATTGAAATCAGGCTTGTGCGGACTGGGGGCTATGGCCTATCCAATTCGCCCGCTCCGAACGGAGTCTGTGCCAGTGTAGCTCAGCGGTAGAGCAGGGGACTCATAAGCCCTTGGTCGGAAGTTCGATTCTTCCCACTGGCACCAATTCGTTTCCATTGGG
>JBDKKQ010000127.1:0-3632 GCA_039796015.1 Verrucomicrobiota bacterium | reverse complement strand
TGGAAGTCGATGGGGGCGTCGGAGTGGGCGCCGCCGTTGATGACGTTGGCCATGGGCACCGGCAGGACTTTGGCGTTGGGCCCACCGAGGTACTTGAAGAGGGGCTGGCCGAGGGTCGCGGCGGCGGCTTTGGCGTTGGCCAGGGAGACCGCGAGGATGGCGTTGGCGCCTAGCTTGGATTTGGTCTCGGTGCCGTCGAGCTCGAGCATGATCTTGTCGACCGTGAGTTGGTCGAAGGCATCGACTCCGGCGAGGACCGGGGCGATTTTGTCGGTCACGTTCTTGACGGCCTTGGTGACACCCTTTCCGAGGTAGCGCTTTTTGTCGCCGTCGCGCAGCTCGATGGCTTCGTGCTCGCCGGTGCTGGCGCCGGAGGGGACTGCGGCGCGGCCGACGGCACCGGAATCGAGGAGGACATCAACCTCGACGGTGGGATTGCCACGGGAGTCCAGGATCTCGCGGGCTTGGATATCAACGATATTGCTCATGTACGTGTTCAGGATTCGTTCCGAAGGGCAGAGGGAACCGCACACGCTCACGAGCGTCAAGGAAGCCCGCGCTTTGTTGCAATGGCCTTGCTGTGGGCAAAAGGGGTCGGTCCCACCTATTTACACAAAAAGTGCCAGTCTTCACTATTTTGAAGATTCTCTGTGGCCGATGAATTGTGGGGTG
Organism: Verrucomicrobiota bacterium; assembly: GCA_039796015.1. GTDB lineage: Bacteria > Verrucomicrobiota > Verrucomicrobiia > Limisphaerales > UBA9464 > SXXZ01. The sequence goes on along the minus strand of JBDKKQ010000127.1, from coordinate 2,960 downwards.
AACACCCAAGAGCCGATCCCACAGAAATCGTTTCGTCGATCATCATTCGACCGATCGGCGGAGTCGCTCCAAGTGAATGAGAACTTCCGGTGCCTCCTTCAATTCCACCAGCGGCTTAAGTTCCTTAAGGATATAATCCCAATCCAGACGGGCACCTTGGCGGACCAGCACATTTTCGATGTCCATCCAGTCTTTGGAACGACCGGCAAAGGCCTTCAGCACCACAAGGTCGTCGGCTTGGCACACTTGGAGCGAAATACCGGGCAAAAACTCCCGCAATACTGCTCTCCGACACAACGATTCCTCAAATGGAAACCCTGCCAACGCCACATCAATGGGAATGCCTTCCGACGTTTTCAGAAGGATCACCCGACGTTCCTCGGCAAACTCGGCAGCGTCTGGAATTCGCGGTGCAAACCTCGACAGAAACGCCTGAATCACCGGGGTTTCGTTCCCAAAGCCGCAGAAGAGCGTGAGGTCCACGTCTTCAGTGACGCGAGGTCATCCCAGCAGTGAACCGCCACCCCGCCGATGAAGGCGAAGGGAAAACCTCGTTCACGGCAAAGCTCTTGGGCGGCAACGGCCGCATTTATCCATGCAAAGCCGGTTTGCATTTGAGGAAGAACGCTTGCTGAGCCACAAGCCCTGATGACAACCGGGGACGTCCCATGTGGCGGGCCGATTCGAATGCTCCAGCCAACCGTTGCAACGACTCTACGGTGTCGGTTTTACGGAGCGCCTCACGACGCAACTCATCCATGATCGCGCCGGTTTCGGCCCAGGATCGAACCCACCGTTTGCCGAGCGCGACCTGCTCGGGAGTCCAGTTGGACAGTGGGTTTGGCTCACTCATTGCATTAAACTCTAGGGTTCTGATGCGTGAAATCCAAGCGCTCGATCCGACTGTCGATCCGGATCAGGCGATTAGAACACTGTGCGCCCCCGCCGCTCCGGCAGTGCCGAAGGCTCCTGCGGCCCTGGCCACCCCAGCTGCCGCCCAAGCGCTAAAGCTTACCGACGTAGCGGCGCGTCTTGGCGCGGGCCCTATGCGGCGTTCCTACAGAACGCAACCCTTCCACACACCCATACCCGGGGTTGCACCCCGGGCTGGTATGCAGTGCCCCGTTGGGGCACCCAATTGAATCATCGCCGGCCTTATCTCGCCCGGTTGAAGCAACCCCCAATGAATTATCAACGGCCTTATCTCGGTTTGGTGGGGCAACCCCAATGGATCGTCGACGGCTTTATCTCGGCTTGGTGGGGCAACCCACTTGAATTATCGACGGCTTTATTTCGGCTCGTTGAGGCTCTGCTCTCTGCAGCCTGGGGACAGGCTGTGTGTGCGGGGTGGGCAGGTTTTGGGGGCAGGCTGCTGGGAGGGACAGGCTGCTGTGGAAGGACGCCAAATGTTTTAGGGACGCCCTGCTGTCTGGGGACAGGCTGTGTGTGCGAGATGGATAGGTTTTGGGGACAGGCTGCTGGGAGGGACAGGCTGCTGGGAGGGACAGGCTGCTGGGAGGGCGCCAAATGTTTTAGGGACAGGCTGCTTTGCTGTCTGGGGACAGGCTGCTGGGAATAGGGCGGATTTTTGTTGAGATAATGTCAGCGGGGACGCGCTGCTCGCTTGAGCTCGCGCTCTGCGGCGGTCGATGTGGTGTGGCTTCCCGAGGCGTCGGTGGATGGGAAACTGCCGGGCCCGGCTTGACCTGAGGCCTGTTTTCCCGGACACCGGGTGCGGTGAGGAATATCGTCTATTTTGATCTCGAGACGCAGAAGTCGGCCGACGAGGTGGGGGGGTGGTCAAATATCCGGGATATGAAGATGAGCTTGGGGGTCACTTTTTCGACGACCCGCGGTGGCTATGAGATCTATGCCGAGAATCGGGTCGATGACCTTATCCGTGAACTCCAACGCGCGGACTTGGTGGTGGGCTTTAATAATCTGCGCTTCGATTACGAGGTGCTCCACGGGTACACGGTGTTCGATCTCACTCAGTTGCCTACCCTCGACATGCTGGTGGCCTTGGTGGAAAAGCTGAAACATCGGGTTGCACTCGATTCGATTGCCGAGGCGACCTTTGGTCTGGGGAAAACGAGTGAGGGACTTCAGGCCATCGAGTGGTTCCGTGAGGGAAAGATGATGGAGATTGCTGAGTACTGCTGTTTCGATGTGAAGATCACTAAGATGGTCCACGAGTTCGGACTCTCTCAGCGTCAACTGTTCTACAAGAATCGATTCGGTGCGAAGTTGAGTGTGGCCGCTCCGTGGTGAAGCGTTGGACTCATTCGGAAGACGTTACGGAAGACGTTGCTGCGAATCGTGGGTCGGATCCGGATGAGGTTTGCTGAGAGAGAAATGTCAGTGACGGTGTGAAAACCGTTGAAACCTGCCGGTGTGAAAACCGCTCATCCGAGAGACTCAACGGATCATCAGTCCGGCCTGAGTTGGTCGGTTGCCCCAATGAATTCTGATCAACTCTGGTGAGCCCCCGACGCATTCGGCTTCCTCTGGAAGAAGGAAGAAATGCGGGTGCTTATTCGGAAAGAAAACGGATTCGAGGATCCGGCAAAACCGCAGTTTTCAAACCGGCCACTTTCCGTGGAGTCCGGAACGTTGCTGAGAGAGAAGACAGGCGCTGGATTTAAGCGCGGTTGTCTCGATCGCGTTGTCGATCGCGTTGTCGATTCCGTTTCAGCGGTTTGGGTTTGCTTCGAAAAAGACCTGAAATTCTTGGCGATCGAGCTCCTGGTCGCCGTTCTGATCCCAATCTCGGAGGTCCGCTTTGGGGCCCTGCCAAAGTCTCCACTCTACGAGGTTGATTTTGCCGTCGCGGTTGAGATCCCGCCGTTGCAGGGCCAGCGATGCCGGATTGCCGGGCACTCGGTTGCTGGGAATCGGTGGGGTGTTGGTTCGTGAGGGCTGTGGGGGACGCGGGGCCGAGGCCGGGCTTGCAGAGTTTG
>JBDKKQ010000126.1:0-2595 GCA_039796015.1 Verrucomicrobiota bacterium | reverse complement strand
GCTTCTAATTGGCGAACTTGCTTGGTTTGCTGTTGACGGTGGGACGATCCCACTTTTCCTTTGTGGGGATGACTGCGACGCTCAAAAGTGATGAGAAGGGGCGGTACGCGTTGGGTGGGTTCTTGCCGCGTCGGCCCGACGTGCGGGTTGAGAAAAATTCGGATGGATCGGTGACTCTGCATCCTGTGAAGCGGCGCATGAGTCGTACTGAAGTCGAGGCGTTCGTCAGCAGTCGCGCCGGGACGTGGGAAGGACCAGTTTCCGGGGAAAAACTCCTCAAACTGACCCGTGGAGCATGATATTGATCGACACCTCGACCGTCGTCGCTTGGCTCGATCAAAGCCATCCCGACCACAAGACTTCGGCGCAGGCCATCGTCAATGCATTGATGGACGACGACGTGGCAGTGAGCGTGGTCACCTTGGCTGAATTGGCTGTGGGCGGCCGTACACGGGAAGCGATGGAAGCGGATTTGAAGGGAATGATCGTCATCGAAGTGACGGCGGACGATGCTTGGCGAGCCGGACAGGTCTTCGCACGGTTGCCTCGTAAGCAGTCGACCCCGCTTCCTGATTTCTTCATCCGGGCGCAAGCGGCTGAGCGCAGTTGGCGTCACCTTACCAACGACCGCCGCCGGTTGGGATGGTGGCCAGACGTCGAATTCATGTTCGGCAATTGAGCGGCGGCAGGTGGCCTACGTCTTGGCCTGAGAGATCGATTCATCGAGTTTTGAATGATGGGGGAGATCGTGTTTGGCCGACCTTCACCTATTGCAGACGGCTCCCGCCCGCCACCGGTCGCCCGCCACCGATCAGAACTCTTCCACAGACGGCAACGTGATGGCGCGGCGGAGTTGGATTTTCAGGGCGCGGAGCCTATCGAGGGCATATGCCTTAACTGGGTATCATCTAATCATCCGAAATGACCGCCCATCAGACCATATCGGGGGAGTGCCCCAACGGGGCACTCCATACCAGCCCAGGGTAAAACCCTGGGAACCAATTACCTCCCCCTCGCGTTCTGAAGGAACGCCGCAGATTCGCCACCCGACCACCAGCAACTCCTCCCCCACTGAGAACCGCTGAGACCCCCTCAAAACTGGTCGAGGTTGGGCACCGTAATAGCACGACGGAGTTGGATCTTCAGGGTGCGGAGGTTGTCGAGGGCGTTGATGCGTTCGTGAAGTTCGGTCGATATCTCACCGAACCGGATTTCTAAGACTTCTATGACCGACTCGCGGGCTTGAGCCAGGGAGCCCTCTTGCACCCCTTCTTCGCGGCACATGCGGCTGATTGAGTCGAGGTACGGCATGTTCTTGTCTTTCTCCATGGCAAGGATTTCCTGTCTGAAGCGGATCATAAGCGGCTGGGGGAGGATCAGCAACAGGTCGATATGGAGGTGGGTGTAAACCACCTGCTTCTCACTGAAGCCCTCCTCGTATAATCGGCGATAGAGTGCCAATCGCGCCGTGTAGCGAGCCTCAAGATCGTGCTTGGTGCGCTTCTCGGCCAACTGAGCGCATATAATTATGGCTCCAAAATTTCCACGGAATTGTGGCTCTGCAAAATATGCTTCGGTGGTGACTGTCCTGTAGTTCTTCATGGTTAAACCTCAGTTATAAACCAGTTGGTAAGAGATCGGAGAAGTTCAGGAAAAGATCGGTCAGGCCTTCGATGACTACCAAATGCGTTCCGTTCAGCAGACCAAGGATCAGTAGACGATTGGTATAATTGTGTATCAACTCTCACCGGCGTGTCGCCCACCACCCCTCAAAACTGGTCGAGGCTCGGCACCGTGATAGCGCGGCGGTGCTGGGCTTTCAGCGAGCGGAGGTTGTCGAGGGCGGTGATCCGCTCGCGAAGGTCATTGGAAATCTCGCCGAAGCGGATCTCCAGCGCCTCTATGACCGAATCGCGGGCCTGAGCCAGTGAGCCTTCCTCGCGGCTCATGCGTGTGAGTGTGTCGACGTAGGGCATATTTTTATCTTTCTCGATGGTGAAGAGTTCCTGTCTGAAGCGGATCATAAGCGGACGAGGGAGGATCATCAACCGGTCGATGAGCCCGTGGATGAACACCACGTCTTTCCGGCTGAAGCCCTCCTCATAGAGGCGGCGGCAGAGCGCCACGCGCTGCGTACAGCGCGCCTCGAGATCGTGCCGAGTACGCAGCGCGGCCAGGTGAGCCCGCACGACCATGGCCACCGGATTGCCCCGGAACTTCGGCAACTCGAGTTTCAGTTCGAGATCGATAAGTTTGAGGGACAAATATCCCATGCTCATTCCCAACGGCGGGACATCGCTTGAAAAACTCCCCGGACGCCACGAGGGGCTCAGATCGCCGAGGATAACGAAGGTGATCACCCGGCAACGGTGGCGTCGCTCGATGTGGTAATGATAGTCGAACAAGCGCCGAGGCAGGGTGCAGTCGCGCTGAGTTTGCACCTCGATGTGCGCAAGCCAGTAGGCCGGCTTCGCCTTGGCTGATGACCTTGTCATGGCCGTCGCCGTCGGTGTTGCAGCCGTTTTCGATGCCGATTTCTCTTTCGCCGCCAACTTGGCCGCCGACTTCACCGCCGATTTAGAACCCGCCTCCGAC
>JBDKKQ010000125.1:0-6745 GCA_039796015.1 Verrucomicrobiota bacterium | reverse complement strand
GCGCGGCCTCCGGCAAGTTGGTGGAGCGCATGTTGGGGCCGTCCCAGTCCATGACCTTGCCTTCACCGACACGCACCGCGATGCAACCCAGCAGGATGATCTCGGTGAGGTAGGCGGCGATGTCGAAGTTGGAGTAGGCGGGCGTGCCGTTGCGCATCATTTGGAACCACTCTTCATTGTGGCCTGGCGAGCGGGGGATGCTCTGGGGCACGGCTTTGACGGCTTCGTGGGCGTCGCCGGGCAGGAAGATTTTTTCGTTACCCACCATGATGAAGAACTGCGAACCGTAATCGTCCGGCGAGAACAGCTTGCCCTTGTCGCCCACCAAGAGGCATCCGCTGGACGGCAACGATCCCTTGAGGGTGACGATTTCTCGGGTGAGATCGGCGCTCGGCCGGAGCGGGGCGAGGTCCTTGTCAGACGGATTGCCGTCGTACCACCAGAACTTCAGCGGCGGCAGGCCGTCGCGTTCTGGGAACTCGAAGCGGAGTCGCGAGGTTTTGGCGAAGGTTTCGGGGAAGGATTGGGAAGTCAGTTCGGCCACGACCCGGGTCGGGTAGCCCAGCTTGAGTGCGCGGAAGGGCATGTTGACGGTGTGGCAAGCCATGTCACCGAGGGCTCCAGTGCCGAAGTCGTTCCAACCGCGCCAGGCGAAGGAGTGGTACACGCCCTTCTTGTACGGGCGGAACTGCGCCGGTCCGAGCCACAGGTCCCAGTCGAGCGACTCGGGCACTGGGTCGGAACCTTCGGGCCGGGCCAGGCCTTGCGGCCACACCGGCCGGTTGGACCAGACATGCAACTCGGTGACGTTGCCGATAATCCCGGACTGGATCACTTCGACCGCGCGACGCAGGCCGCTGCCGGCGCTGCCTTGGTTGCCCATTTGGGTGGCCAGTTTTCCGTCGCGGGCCAACTGCCGCAGGATACGGGCCTCATGGACTGTCTGGGTGAGGGGCTTCTGACAGTAGATGTGCTTGCCCAGGCGCATGGCTGTGGCGGCGGCGATGCCGTGAACGTGGTCGGGCGTCGAGATGGTGACCGCGTCGATCGATTTGCCGATCTGGTCGAACATCTTCCGGAAGTCTTGGAACTGCTGAGCCTTCGGGTACTTCTGACCCTTCTGGGCGAGGGTGTTCCGGTCGACGTCGCACAGGCCGACGATGGTGCCCCCACAGCGTGCGGCGTCGTCGGTGTCGCTCGACCCTTTTCCGCCCACGCCGATACAACCGATCTGGATCCGTTCATTGGCACCGAGCACCGAGCCCACATACGGAAAGGCGAAGGCAGCGGCGGTGGCAGCGGCACTGCGGCTTAGAAAGCGGCGGCGGTTGAGACCGGTGAGCGTGGTCAGGGGCAATGGGTTCATGGGAGTCTCTAATGCGGTAACAGGCCGGACTCCACGAGTCAATGCAGGCCCCGTTGCATCCTCAGGATCGAATGACGAGTGAGCTTGGCACTCTGCAGCCGTGGTGCCGGTTGCGTGGAGCGCCTCGGGAGCCCGCGACCCAACGATCGGTTCGCTTGGTCGCCGTTTTAAGCTCTCAGGGAGGTAGAACGGGCGCTTGACCGGCTTGTCCGGCGGTTCGTAGTGTCCCAACTCTTTGCCGGAATGCGACTTTGCGTCCCGGCTTCATCCCTATCGCAGCAAGAAGCACATGAACGTTTCCGTCGAGAATTTGGGTCCGTGCAAGAAGCTCCTCCGCATCGAGGTGCCCGTCGAGCAGGTCAACGCCGCCTTTGACACCGTGACCGCCAGCTTTCAGAAGCAGGCTCAGTTGCCTGGTTTCCGGCCCGGCAAGGCTCCCAAGCACATGATCGTCAAATCGTACGAGAGTCAGATCAACGACGAGGTTCGCAAGAAGCTCTTCGGTGACTCTTACGCCGCCGCGTCGAGTCAGGAAAAGTTGCGCGTCCTCGCCACCCTCGATGTCGAGGAGCTGACTTTTGGTCGTGGATTGCCTTTTTCCTACACGGCGACGCTGGAGAACGCTCCGGAGTTCGAGGTGCCTGAATACAAGGGTCTCAAGGCTCAACGTCCGGTGGCTCAACCCACCGAAGCGGACGTGGAGCGCGCTCTGAACATTCTGCGTGAGCAGCAGGTTCGCTACAACGATGTCGCCCGGGCTCTTCAGGTCGATGACATCGCCGTGGTGAACTACAAGGGGACCCTCGACGGCAAGCCCTTGACCGACGAATTTCCTACGGCCCGTGGCCTGACCGAGAAACAGAATTTCTGGGTCCAGGTGAAGGAAGAGTCCTTCATCCCCGGCTTCACTACTCCGCTGGTCGGCGCTAGCGCTGGCGACAAGCGCACGGTGCCGCTGACCTTGCCGGCCGACTTTGTGATCGCCGGGCTTTCCGGTAAGAACGTGGTCTATGAGCTTGAGGTTGTCGGCGTTAAGGAAAAGGTGCTCCCTGCGTTGGACGAAGAGTTTGCAAAGGGTTTTGGTGCCGAAGATTTAGCCAAGCTGACCGAGGGCATTCGTCAGGATCTGAAGAACGAGCTGGAGTTCCGCGGTCGTAAGGCGCTGCGCGATCAGTTGCTTAAGGTGCTGTTGGATTCTGTCACCTTTGATCTGCCGGAGAGCGTGGTCGTCAATGAGACTCGCAATGTGGTGTACAACATCGTCAACGAGAACCAGCAGCGGGGTGTTGCCAAGGAGATCATTGAGGAGCGCAAGGACGAGATTTTCGCCAGTGCGGGTGCCAGTGCTAAGGACCGCGTTAAGGCGTCGTTCATTCTGGGTCGCATTGCCGATCTAGAGAATATTAAGGCTGAGCAAAAGGAGATGACTCAGCGGATTATCGCCTTGGCTGAGCAGAACAAGACTTCCCCGGAGAAAATGGCTAAATCGCTGCAGGAGCGGAATGCTTTCCAGGAGTTGGCCCAAGAAATCATCATCGGCAAGGTGCTCGACTTCGTTGAGCTGAATGCCCAGGTCGAAGAAGTGGCTACCCCGTCTCCGTCCGAGGTAAAAGCCTAATTCGGAGTGGTCCCGTTTGTGGGGCCGTGCTCGAGAATTCAACGACAACGGCGGCCATTTTTTGGCCGCCGTTGTGCTTTTTCAGGGGCCAGGTTTCAGGGTCTGGGGTTCTGGTAATTGGAGTCTGCGGGAGCGATTCAGTGGGAGTGTTCCGGGTAGCACGGTGTGGTTGGTTGTTTCAGTTCTACCGCGTGCCGTTGTGAGGGTTTGTCTGCCGGGTCTGGCGAGTGCGGTGGAGGCCCGGTGGGGCTTTGCGGGGTCGGACCTGCGCTCGCTAAGTAGGCTCAAAGCGAGGATTAGCTTTCGCGCTTCGCACTGTGGGGATAAAGCGCACTGTGGGGAGAAGGCGTGTTCGCCTCCAATGCTCGCTCCGGTCCGGCCCCGCTGACGCCCGGTGGCTAAGGGTGCGCGGAGGTTGAGGCCTCCGTGGAACGAGGGCTCTCGTTGATTACGCCGGGCTTAACGCAGGCTCTCAGCGACAACGCTGCGCCAGCAATTCGACCAGCCCAGCGAGCACTTCTTCGCGGTCGCGGCCTGTAAGGCTGAGAGCCAATTGGGCGGTCAGGAAGCCGTGCTTGGCTCCCATGTCGTAGCGGCGTCCGGCGGTTTCGAGGGCCAGGTAGCGCTCTTTCCGGGCGAGGGCGGAGAGGGCGGTAGACAGGTTCACCGACCCGGTGGTGTCACTCACTTGACGATCGAGCAGGTCCATCAAGGAAGGGGTCAAGACGTGCATTCCGAAGAAGCAAAGGTAGTGCGCCGCACGCAAGCCCGGGATGATCAGTCGCTGTTCGGCCAGGGTAGGTGTTGGTTTTTCGAGGACCTCTGCGATTTCGTACAAGGCGTCCCTTCCGGTGACTCGACGTCCGCCGATTGCTCCATAGTAGGGTAGTTTGCTTTCGTGGGTCGCCTGGACAGCGGAGACGGCGGAGCGTTCGCTGGCGGCGGTCTCCACCAGTTGACGCGCGCAACTGACGGCCGAGGCGCTGACATAGACATGGTCCCCAACCAGTAGGAGAAAAGACTCGTCCTGGGTGAAGGCACGGCCGCACGCCACCGCATGGCCGTAGCCCCGGGGTTCGGTCTGCTCGATGAAGCGGAGCCTGCGTCCGTGGGGTCCTGCGGCTTCGGTGTAGGCGGCTTGGTCACCCGGGTGGATGACGACCGCGATTTCTTCGATGCCGGCCGAGAGTGCTTCTTCAATCACTACGCCCAAGGCACTGCGGGAGATGCCATCCTGACCCACCAGTGTCTGCAGCGGTAGTGTGCGCTGGTTTCGCCCGGCGGCGGTGATCAGAGCCTTCTTGATGTTCATCGGATGGGGCACAGTGGCAGATCGGTGGGCGATTGTCAGCAGGCAGAGCGCGCGGCGGGCGGTGCGTGGGGCGCCAAGGTGCGGGGTTCCAAACGTCAATTTTCCTTCCCTGTCTCGACACCAGCGGGGCGCAGGGTTAGGAGTCCTGCAGCACGTGAACCTTATCCAGATCACTCCGGGAGCCGGGGGTATGTATTGCGGGAACTGTTTTCGAGACAATGCCTTGGTGGCGGAGCTGCGCCGGCAAGGCCATGACACGGTGATGGTGCCCCTGTATCTGCCAATGACGTTGGACGAAGCCCCTACGGTGGGTGCTACCCCGACCTTCTTCGGAGGAATCAATGTCTTCTTGTCCCAGAAGATGGCCTGGTACCGGCGTTCTCCGGCATGGATGCGTCGGGCCGTGGACGCGCCTTGGCTGCTGAAATGGGCCGCTGGAAAAGCCGCTAAGACCCGGCCCCAAGACGTGGGCGAGCTGACGGTTTCGATGCTGCGAGGTGAGGAGGGTTCCCAGATCCGCGAATTAGAGGACATGGTTGCATGGATGTCTGGATTGCCGCAGCCCGACGCGGTTTTTTTGTCCAATGCGTTGCTCTTGGGCTTTGCCCGGCGACTGCGATCTGGGTTGGGAACGAAGGTGATTAGTTTTCTGCAAAGCGAAGAGTCTTTCCTCGATTCGCTGCCAGAACCTTTCTGCAGCGAAGCCTGGCGACTCATGGCCGATCGGGCGCGCGAAGTGGACGGTTGGATCGCTCCAACTCGTTATTTTGCCGACCGCATGATTCACCGACTGGGTCTTCCCGCAGACCGCGTCCGCGTGGCCAAGAGTGGGATCTCTCTTGAGGGCTACCGGGATCTTCCGAGTCGATCGGATGGCGGTTTTCGAGGCTCTACACCCACGCTGGGATTCTTTGCTCGGATGTGTCCGGAGAAGGGCTTGGACACGGTCGTTGAGGCTTTCATCGAGCTGCGGCAGCAGGAGCGATTTTCAACCCTGCGATTGAAAGTCGGCGGCGGTTGTGGACCGGGGGACCAGGCTTTTGTGGAGACGTTGCGCCGCCGTCTGGCCGAGGCCGGGTTGGCCGAGGCGACTTCTTTCCATCCCAACCTTTCCCGCAACGAGAAGGTGAGTTTTCTGGCCTCGGTGGATGTGCTTTCGGTGCCGTCCCGATTCAGTGAGGCCTTTGGACTCTTTGTCGTCGAGGCCCTCGCGGCTGGCACCCCCGTTGTCCAACCCGATGTCTGTGGCTTTCGTGAAATTATTGAGGCGACGGGCGGGGGGCGTTTATGTTCCACGAATACCTCCAGTGCTCTGGCAGCGACCCTTGCCGAGGTGCTGGCGAATCCTGCTGAACTGCGACGTCTGGGCGAGCGGGGCCGGCAGGCGGTGAGCGAGCGGTTCAGCGATGCTGCCATGGCTCGCGAGGTTCTAGCCGAGACTCGATCCCTATTAGCTCAATCCCAAAGGCCCACATCATCATCCCGTCCCTAACCTGCCAGTCCTTGAACAACTCCTCATTGCTCTCATGCCCTTTTTCGAATTCCGAGCGACCCGCCGTGTCGAGTTCAACGAAACCGACCTGGCCGGCATCGTTCACTTTTCCAATTTCTTCCGCTACATGGAGACGGTGGAGGGAGCCTTTTACCGGTCGTTCGGTCAGTCCGTAATTTTGCGGGGGGCAGCTGAGCCGCTGGGCTTGCCGCGGGTGCATGCCGATTGTGACTACCTCAAGCCGCTGCGCTTTGAGGACTTGATCGAAATGCACCTCTTGGTGAAGGAAAAACGCGAGAAGACGGTGACCTACCAAATTCGCTTCTGGCGTATTGAACCGGGACCGGCCGAGGAGGTCGCTGTAGGTCATGTGACCCTGGTCTGCGTGGGTCGGGGCCCTGGCGGTGAGCTCAAGTCTCAACCCTTCCCAGTCGACTTCGCCGCGCACCTGGAAGTGGCTCCGACCTCAGCCTTGCGCCCAGCCCGAGCCTAAGCCCCAACAAGGCAATAACACCGTCCTCGCTCAGGCTATAGGACGACTCTGGGTGTCGCCCAAAGGCCTCCGAGATAGGGACCGATCTCCGAGCGGTCCGGCCCTGCGGCGTATCGTGTCTGCAGGCAGTTCGGCCCTGCGGCGGTCCTGCCCTCCAGGCTGTCCGTGTCCCCGGACGTGGCGCTTTCAGAGACATCGCCCTACCTCGGGAGGTGGCAGCTGGTCCAGGGGGCCGCGAAGGCCGGTAACGGCAAGTTGGTAGGGACGGTGTCTCACCGTCCGTTCCCTGCGCTGCCAGACGAGGTGGGGATGGCCCGAGAGACTCGAGCCCTACCAGGGAGGTGGCAGATGGTCCAGGGGGCCGCGAAGGCCGGTAACGGCAAGTTGGGAGGGACGGTGTCTCACCGTCCGTTCCCTGCGCTGCCACACGCGGTGGGGATGGCCCGAGAGACTCGAGCCCTACC
>JBDKKQ010000124.1:0-4921 GCA_039796015.1 Verrucomicrobiota bacterium | reverse complement strand
GCCGCCGAGACCCCGTACGCCAGCCGACGCCGCATGGATTTCTTCGTGCGGCACTTGCTGGGTCGGGAGCCTCGCTGGCACTGACCTTGTGAACAACCCGGACTCCGTTCAGGCCAAGAGTGCCTGAATGGGGTGGGATTCTTCGACACCGGTCAGTCGCTGATCGAGCCCCTGGCTCTTGAAGGTGAACCGCCGGTGGTCCACGCCCATGCATTTCAGGATGGTGGCGTTCAGGTCGTTGATGTGCACCGGGTTCTCCGCAACGTTGTAGCTGAAGTCATCCGTCTCGCCGTAAGAGATACCGCCCTTGATTCCGCCGCCCGCCATCCACATGCAGAAATTTCGCGGATGGTGGTCGCGACCGTAGTCGGTGCGAGTGAGGCGGCCTTGGGAATACACGGTCCGACCGAACTCACCGCCCCAGATGACCAAGGTATCCTCGAGCAAACCCCGGGCCTTGAGATCATGGATGAGCGCCGCGGAGGCTTGATCGATGTCCTTGCACTGGGCGCGGATCTCAGTCGGCAAATTGCCATGCTGGTCCCAACCCCGGTGCAAGATCTGAACACACCGCACACCCCGCTCGACCAATCGGCGGGCCAACAGCGCACTGGCCGCAAAGGTCCCCGGCTTCTTCACCTCGTCACCATACAAGTCGGTGGTGGCCTTGGACTCGCTGGAAAAGTCCACCAAGTCCGGAACGCTGCTCTGCATGCGGAAGGCCATCTCGTACTGGGCAATGCGCGTCAGCGTCTCCGGATCACCCCAGCGTTCATGGGTCTTGGCATTGAGGCGATTGAGAGCGTCGAGCACCACACGCCGGTCCTCCCGGCTGACTCCTGGCGGGTTGTCGATGTACAGCACGGGATCACCGATGGACCGCAAGGCCACGCCCGTGTAGCGGGTCGGTAAATATCCACTGCTCCACATGCGGGTGAAGAGCGCCTGAGCATCGGCCTTGGACGACCAGTTGGGAGTCAGCACCACGAAGGCGGGCAACTCATTGTTCTCGCTGCCCAGACCGTAGGCCAACCAAGAGCCCAGACTCGCCTTGCCCGGAACTTCGCTGCCGGTCATCACGAAAGTGCAGGCCGGATCGTGATTAATAGCGTTGGTCTGAACCGACTTGAGCACCGCAATTTCGTCCACCACCCGAGCCGTGTGCGGGAGCAACTCGCTTATCCAGCGTCCGCTCTGGCCGGCTTGATTGAACTTGAACATGGTCGGCGCCACCGGAAAACGGGTCTGCCCCGAGGTCATGGTGGTGATGCGCTGACCGTTGCGCACTGAGTCCGGAAGGTCCTTGTCGAAATACTCCTGCAGCTTCGGTTTGTGGTCCCATAAGTCGAGCTGGGACGGGGCCCCATTCATGTGCAGGTAAATGAGGCGCTTGGCCTTGGGCGCGAAGTGTGGAAATCCCGGCAACGGTGGATGAATCCGCGCAACCGCAGAATCCGCAGCCCCCAGCAACTTGCCGGCTCCGAGCGTGGCGAGTGCCAGTCCGCCAAGGCGGATGCCTGCATTGCCAAAAAACTGACGTCGGGTCTGATTCAGTTGAAATTCGAGCAGAGGATTCATAGTCAGTTGCGGGTCACGGTTTCGTCGAGGTTGAGCAGCAAGTTGGCCGTCAGCGTGTAAGCAGCCAGTTCGGTTTCCGGCAAGCCGGCTCGTGGTGCCGATTCACCGACACGGATCGCCTTGCGGGCGGATTCCGGATCCGCCTGATAGCGTTCCAAACAACGGTCCAAGGTGGTCCGAACGACTTCCATCTCCGTTCCGCTGGGCGAACGGGACAGGAGTGTTTTGAAGGCGAACCGAATGCGATCCTCCGGACGGGTTCCGCCCTCGGTCATCATCCGGCTGGCCAACCCGCGTGCGGCCTCAAAGTGCTGGATATCATTGAGGAGCTGCAGGGCCTGCAAGGGAGTGTTGCTGCGCTCACGCCGAGAGCAGAACTGCTCCCGGTTGGGGGCATCGAAGGTGGCCATGAAGGGAGGCGGCGCCGTGCGTTTGAAGAACACGTAAAGGCTGCGACGGTAATGGGAGGAACCCGTTTCTTGACGGTAATTGCGGGTATTGGAACCACTGTAGGCCACCGGCTCCCAAATGTTCGGGGGTTGATAGGGCCGAACTCCCTTCCCTCCTACGGTCCCGTCCAGGAGCCCAGAAACAAACAAGGCATTGTCACGCAACTGCTCGGCATCCAGTCGGAAACGCGGACCACGAGCCAACCAACGATTCTCCGGATCGCGTTGCAGCAGAGCCGGCGGTAGGACCGCCGACTGACGATACGCCGCCGAGGTCACTAGGGAGCGGACCAGTGCCTTCACATCCCAACCGGATTCCTGAAAGGTCACCGCCAGCCAATCCAGTAGTTCGGGATGACTGGGAGGCTCGCCCTGCGAACCAAAATCGTCGGCAGTCTTCACTAGACCCACCCCAAAAAACTGCTGCCAGAACCGGTTCACCGTCACTCGGGCGGTGAGCGGATGATCCGAAGACACCAACCAACGAGCCAAATCGAGGCGGTTCGGGAGCGCTCCAGCCGGCTTCATCGCTGGGAAGACCGCAGGCACTGCACGCCCCACCTTCTCGCCCGGCGCATCGTACTGACCGCGCACCATGACGAAGCTCTCACGAGGTTTGTCCATGTCGCGCCAGATAAAGGTCTGCGGAATCTGATCCCTGAATTTGTCCCGCTGCTGACGCAAGTCCGTCACGGTGGCATTGAGCGGATCCAAAGTGGCCCGGGTTTCCGAACACACCTTGGCCAAGTAATGCTCCCGGAGCATCCGGGTTTGTTCGGGGGTCCGCTGGTCGGCCGTCACGTCCTTGAGGATCTTTCGGAGATTCTCCGGCACTTCCTTGGCCTCCTTGCCCTGGTTCTGAGCAATCCAAGCCGAGAGAGAGAACCGAGGATCCCGAGCTGGATCGATGCGACCCACGATCCCGGCACGATCCCAATGAACTAACCCTCCATGCTGCGTGTAGGCGACCCCGGTGATGGGTTGTCCGACCTTCAGTCCCAGAGCTTCGATATCGAACTCCAATCGCACCCACTCCCCCGCCTGAGGCAAGGGTCCTGCATGCTGGCGACTGGGCTTGCCTTGGGTGCCCCATTCGGTGGCGCCTGCGTCGCCCCAGACGACACGGTGTTCCCAGTCGCCCTGAAAGAATTGAAGCATGACCATCTTAGGCGTGGAGGCCGGATCCAAACGAACCCAGGCAAACACCTTAGCCGAAGCAGGAACTTCGAGGGACAGGCCCTCATAGACCGCCTGAATCAACCCATCCCCCCGCTGCTTCAGGGCAGACTGACCGAACTTCACGGGACCCTCAGGCGATTTTACCCAAGCGGGAGCACCCTGGACGCGGGCTCCAGCAGGAGTCCCATCTTCGAGCCAAACCGTCTCAACCTCTCGGGCCGGCGGTTGCGGGCTCAGGGTGGCAGGATCGGTGTAGGACAAGCTCTGAACACGGGCCTCCACCGCCTTCTCCGCCTCTTGAATACCCGCCTCCATTTCGGTGAGTTTCTGAAAATCTTTTTCTGACTTTACCGAAGCCACCGGCGGAGTGCGCAACGCGTTTCCATCCATCGCGGGATCGGCTGCGCTGTGGAAGAACGCATAAAGCGAATAGAACTCCTTCTGGGAAATGGGGTCGAATTTGTGGTCGTGGCAGACGGCACACCCGGCCGTCAACCCCATCCAGGCCTGCGCGGTGGTGGAGGTTCGCTCGACCGCGTAGCGGAACACGAACTCGGCATCGATGGCGCCACCTTCGCCCGTAGTGACATTGTTTCGATTGAAGCCTGTGGCCACCAACTGGTCTTGGGATGGATTGGGCAGAAGATCTCCCGCCAACTGCTCCACGGTAAATTGATCGAAGGGTAAATTGCGGTTGAAGGCCCGGACCACCCAATCGCGGTAAGGCCAGATTTGGCGTTCATTATCTAGGTGGAGCCCGTGGGTGTCGGCGTAGCGCGCGACGTCGAGCCAATGGCGCCCCATTTGTTCGCCATACTGCGGGCTGTCCATCAGGCGATCGACCCATCGCTCATAGCCCCCGGGACCGGAGTCCGCCAAGAAAGCGTCCACTTCGGCCGGCGTGGGCGGGAGTCCGCGCAAGTCCATGCTCAGGCGGCGCAACAACGTCGATCGATCCGCCTCGGGCCCCGGAGACACGCCCTCGCGCCGCCGGCGGTCCGCCAGAAAAACATCAATAGGACCGAAGGCTTTATCCGCCATCAACGGAGGCTGAACCTTGCGGGGCAGTTCAAAAGCCCAGTGTTTCTGGTAGGGAGCGCCCTGTTGAATCCACCGTCGCAAAAGATCTTTCTGGGCGGCGCTGATCGTCTTGTGGGATTCCGGCGGCGGCATGATCGAGTCCGGATCGTTCGTCTCGAGACGCTGCCAGAGTTCACTGGCCTTCAGGTCGCCGGGCCGAATGGCCACTCGGCCCTCTTTGTTGGGGGTAAAGGCTCCCTCTGCAACATCTAGGCGCAAACCCGCTTTACGCTTCTTGGCATCCAACCCATGACAGGAAAAGCAATTGTCGGAGAGAATGGGGCGAATGTCCTGATTGAAGGTCAGGTCTGCGGCCAGGGCAGAAACAACCGAGACCGTCGCCATCGCCGGAATCCACCGGAATGCGCTTTGAAGCACGCGAATGGGAAGCATGGATGAACTGTCTCTGGAAACCGTAGAGATTCAACTCCACAGGACAAAGTTTTGAGAGGAATTTACTTCAGTCTCATCGGTTGCGTTCCGAAACCGCTCTCAGCGCGAGCCGGAGGGGCGACAGCGGTCGATGGAGAATAGGTTCTTCGACCGAGCGTCGGTCGGGACTTCAAATTTGCGGTGTCTGCACAAGCCCGTTGCAGAATCAGAAAATGCGCCCTGCCGGGCACAGAATCGGAAAG
>JBDKKQ010000123.1:0-4271 GCA_039796015.1 Verrucomicrobiota bacterium | reverse complement strand
TGGCATTGGCATTGGCGATCGACGAGTGAGCCCGGAAGACCCCCCGTTGCAAGTCGCGGCCCTGAGACTTGGCGTACCAAGGAACCCCTTTCAACCATAACCGGAGGGCCTGCCAGTGAATCGCGCTAATGACCTTCAGGGTCACCAGCGGGTAGCGGAGGCTTAAGCGGAGGATCTCTCGGTCGGTGATTGGCCGCTGGGATCCGGTCAAGGTGGTGAGCAGCAAGTTACGCCCCTGGCTGACGTCGTTGACGACGATGCGCAGGCGGGGTCCTGGAGTCTGGAGCTGGAAATCGAAGCAGACATCCAGCGGTGTGAAGGGCGAGACGTAATAATGTTTGGGCACCACGCAGCGGAATCCGGGGCTGTCTGGACCGTCTGGGGCGGCATGAAGGGGAACTAGGTAAGGTTTCAATTCGCCAAAGGTATTGCCCACCTCAGCCACAGCGCAGAGTGCTTCGCCCGAGGCTTTGGTACAAAAGTAGAAGCTGACAGGGTTGAACACGTAGCCAGCGATCCGAGGCAGGGTGAGCAGCAGGACGTGGTCGTTGTCCGCAAGGCTCACTCCCTGTTGCCTGAGCCAAGCCTGAAGGGCGCGTTTAATGTTCGGCTTCTGGTGCTCATTTTCTTGGTTCTTGGGGCCAGACTCCTCCGGATTGGGAAGGTGGTCGGAATCCCGGAACTCCAACCAGTTGCGCCGGTTGCGGCTGAAGAACCGCAGGCGGGCATCGAGGGTATCCAATTCGTCGAGGTCTAGGCACGCGAGGAAGATCCCGTACTCGAAATGGTGCGCGCGGGGCTCCAGACGATGATGCATCACTCGGGCCTCATAGAGGCAGGAGCGAAGCGGAGCATCGTCGGTGGTGGGACTGTGGGCCATGCTCAGCTTTAAAGCGTCGCACCAACTCGATCAATGTCGAGGCAGTGAAATGGGATCATTTCTGGGAATCCAATTGGGACCGATCGGATACGGACGGCGGGAAAGCTGAAAGCGTGCATGGCTCCGCGGCCCATTCTCGTGTATCTTCGATTCCTCATTGTGAACGAAGGCGTGCTTATTTCCGCTCAGGACTTGGTCCTGAACATCAACGACCGAGCCCTATTGGATCGGGCCTCACTGGCCTTGTCGGCGGGGGATCGCATCGGGCTTGTGGGTCGCAACGGTGCCGGCAAATCGACCTTCATGCGCATCTTGGCCAGTGAAGCCGAGGTCGATGACGGTGTGATCACCCGGCGCAGAGATCTGGTCACCGGGTATTTGCCTCAGGCCTTTGAACTGGATTCCAACCTCACAGTCCTCGAGGCCGCGCGCGATGGGGCGCGGCATGTCCTCTCTCTCATTCATGAGTTTGAGAATCTTCCGGGTCATTCCAGTCGGCATGACCATTTGGAAGAGCGTATCCAGCAACTGGAGGGATGGACGGTCGATTCGCGGGTTCGCACGGCCCTCAATCAGTTGGGCTGCCCGCCGGATGATCGGCGAATCGGCGAGTTGTCCGGTGGGGAACGGCGTCGTGTGGCTCTGGCTCGGGCCCTGATCGCCCGGCCGGACTTCCTGATGCTCGATGAGCCGACCAACCATCTGGACACCGAATCGGTGGAATGGATCACGGAGTTTCTGGCGGGCTATCCGGGCGGCCTGTTGGTGGTGACCCATGACCGGCATTTTCTCGACTCCGTGGCCACCACCATTGTCGAACTGCGCAACGGCAAATTTGAACGCTACGATGGCAACTACTCGGAATACTTGCTCCAGCGGGCCGAGAAGCTAGCCACCGAGGAGGTCACCGAACACAAGCGCCAGATGTTCCTGCGGCGCGAGATCGAGTGGGTGCGTCGTCGTCCTAAGGCCCAGACGAGCAAGAGTCAGGCGCGTCTGGATCGATTTTCCGCCGCCGACAGTGCGGGTCCGCCGCCCACCGAATCCGAGATGGAATTGGTCATCCCACCGCCGCCGCCGCTGGGTAACCGGGTCGTGGAGATAGAGGGCGTGGGCATGCAGTTCGGGGGACGTCGTCTCTTCTCCGATCTCAGCCTGAATTTCGCCGGTGGTACTCGCATTGGAGTGACCGGCCGCAATGGATTGGGCAAGACGACGTTGCTGCGAATCCTGTTGGGTGAGATGCCGCCGACTGAGGGGGATGTGCGCATCGGATCCCTGACGCGTTTCAACTACGTCGATCAGGGCCGACTTCGGGTGAACGAAGAACGGACCGTTCTGGAAGAGGTCAGCGACGGGACCGAATGGGTCCAGTGGGGTGATGAAAAACTCTCCCTGCGTGGCTACCTCAAGCGGTTCCTCTTCACCGATGACCGCATCACCACCCAGGTAAAGCACCTCAGCGGGGGTGAGCGCAGCCGGCTGTTATTGGCTCGGGTGCTCAAGCGAGGCGGCAATTTCCTGGTCCTGGACGAGCCGACCAATGACCTGGATTTGCAAACCATGCGAATTCTGGAGGAGGCGCTGACGTTCTTTCCCGGGTGCGTTCTGGTGGTGAGCCATGACCGTTATTTCCTCAACCGGGTGTGTACCGGCATCTTGGCCTTCGAGGGCGAGGGGCGGGTCGTCTTCAGTGAGGGTAACTACGACTACTATCTGGAGAAACGGCGCCGGGTCGCTTCAAGTTCCGGTGGCCGTGAATTCAAGCTCGCAGGGTCGGCCTCGACACCGAAGGCGGGTAAGACCCGGAAGCTCAGCTTCAAGGAACAGCGGGAGTTGGAGGGGATCGAAGCGGTGATCCAGGTGGCCGAGGCTCAGGTGACTGAGCGTGAAGCGCAGTTCTTGGATCCGGACTTCATCCGTAAGAATGGAGCCCGGATGCAGACGCTTATGGCCGAGTTGGAGACAGCCAAGGCCGGGGTGGCCACGCTCTATTCCCGCTGGGAAGAATTGGAGGCGGTCCGAGCCGCTGCCGCGCAATCCTGAAACAGCCCAATCCTCAACCACCCTTCTCATGGCTTCCTCACCGTCGTCGTCCTCGCACCTCAAAGCTTTGGATTACTCGGTCGTCCAGCAATGCATGCATTGCGGGCTGTGCCTTCCGACGTGTCCGACCTACGACGTGACGAAGCTCGAACGGCATTCGCCGCGAGGGCGGATCGCCTTGATGCGCGCGATCGCCGATGATCGTTTAGAGCCCACCAAGACCTTTGCCGACGAGATGTATTATTGTCTCGGATGTCTGGCTTGCATGACGGCTTGTCCGGCGGGGGTAGACTACGCGGAACTCTTCGAGCGGGCGCGGGCTGAGGCGGAGGCCTCTCGGGTTTTGGCAACTCCCGGTCGGTCGTTGATCCGGGCCCTGAGCCTTCGGGGGCTCTTCATGGACTTGAACCGGCTCAAGATCCTAGGCCGAATCATGCAGCTTTGGCAGGGCCTGGGACTTCAGTCGGCGGTTCGGGCGCTGGGCCTGACTCGGCTGCTGCCGCGGCGTCTGCGGGAACTGGAAGCCATGACCCCACCGGTGCAAGCCCAGTGGACCGAGGACTTGGTCGCTCCTGTGACTCGTGCTCAGGGGGTTCGTCGTTACCGTGTTGCGTTGCTCGCCGGCTGCGCCCAGGACTTGATCTTCAGTGACGTCAATCGCGATACGGCTGAAGTCCTGGCCCGCAATGGTTGTGAGGTGATCACCCCGCCCGACCAGCATTGCTGTGGATCGCTCCACGCGCACAACGGTGAGTGGGAGATGGCTCAAGAATTGGCTCGGCGGAACATCGACCAATTTCCGCCCGAATCCTTCGATGCGATTATTAGCAACGCCGGAGGCTGCGGGTCTCATCTCAAGCACTATGCGCGACTCTTGGCCGATGACGCCCGCTATGTCCAAAGGGCCAAGCTTTGGGATGCGAAGGTGAAGGATATTCACGAATGGTTGGCATTCACTGGCATTGAGCCGCCGCCGGCTGCAGGTGCCTCGCAGCAGGTGGTGACCTACCACGAATCTTGCCACCTCTGTCATGGCCAGAAGATCTCTGCGCAGCCTCGGTCATTGTTGCGGGCGATTCCTGGGGTGCGTCTGGTGGAATTGACCGAAGCTGCGTGGTGTTGCGGCAGTGCCGGCATCTACAATCTGACGCAGCCCGAAATGGCGGGCCAGTTGCTGCAGCGGAAGGTGAATCACATCGTCACCACGCGGGCTCAGGTGGTCGCCACGGGCAATCCTGGTTGTTTGCTGCAACTCATCAACGGTTGTCGGGATCGGGGGCTTGAGCTGCGGGTGGCTCATCCGGTGACTCTGCTGGCCGAGGCTTATCGACGTTGAGTGGGTTTC
>JBDKKQ010000122.1:0-3757 GCA_039796015.1 Verrucomicrobiota bacterium | reverse complement strand
CGGTCCGGACCGGACGACGGCGGGGAGTGGCAGGACCCTGGGCGACGGGGCCGAGGGCATCGGGATGACCGGAAGGGATTTTGGACATGGTGGGCAACAAGTGAGCTGCTGAGGCAACCCTGACGGTCACGATGGAGCCAATCCGCGAAAATCCAATCGGGATCTTGAGAGCGACGGGAGGCGGTGATTGACCCGCGCGGTTTTCGCGGAAGACTTACTGATATGCCCCGCGAGTCTGCGACGGCCCGGCAACAGCGGGTCGGTGCCTTGATAGAGAGCCTTCGAGCAACCTATCCGCAGGCACATTGTGAACTTCGGTTCTCCAATCCCTTGGAGCTACTGGTGGCCACCATTCTTTCGGCTCAGTGCACCGACCGACAGGTCAACATCGTCACCGAGTCTCTATTCCAAAAATACCAATCGGCCCGCGATTATGCCGAGTCCGATCTCGAGACGCTCACCCTCGACGTACGGAGCATTGGCCTTTTCCGCAATAAAGCTCGAAATATCCAGTCCTGCTGCCGAGTGCTACTAGAGCAGCACGATGGCCAAGTGCCTCCATCCATGGATGCCTTGCTCGCCCTCAGTGGTGTGGGACGCAAGACTGCCAACGTGGTATTAGGGAATGCCTTTGGGATCGAATCCGGAATCGTGGTCGATACCCATGTGGCCCGCCTAGCCCAACGCTTGCGGCTCACCGCTCACACTCATCCCGAGAAGATCGAACAAGACCTTATGCAGTGGGTCGCCTCAAGCAATTGGACCCTTTTCAGCCACTGGCTCATCTGGCACGGCCGGCGGCGCTGCGGAGCCCGGTCGCCCGATTGTAGCGGCTGCGAAATCCGCAGCCTGTGCCCTTCGGCTTCCAAGTAATCCACGCCGGAGGGCAGGGCTATCCCGCCTAAGAACCCGCTGGTCCAACCGGCCATCCTTCGGTTGGCGACTGCCATTGGCCTAAGGATTGGTTCCTCGCTCATTTCAGTGGTGTTTAATCCGGCACTGACAGTGGGTTTTTGGTGACCCAGAGGCTGCCCGAAGACTTCCAAGGTAGGGATCAATCTCCAAGCGATCCGTATCTGCGGTGGTCTGTGTCTGCGGACGTGGCGCTTTCGGAGAAATCGCCCGACCTCGGAGGTGTTTGGGTGAGGTGGGTTTTGCGGCCACCCGGATGTAGTCCGAGGACCTTCTAACAACCCCCGGATGTAGTCCGAGGACTTCCGTGGTAGGGAACGATCTCCGAGCGGTCCGTCCCCGTGGTACTGCCCGTCGAGATTGCCTGCCATGGAGAGTGCCGTATTTCTGTCCCGTTCGGTGGTCCGTATCTGCGGTGGTCTGTGTCTGCGGACGTGGCGCTTTCGGAGAAATCGCCCTACCTCGGAGGTGTTTGGGTGAGGTTGGGTTTTCGGTCACTCCCGGCATCCTTGCAGTCGTAGATGTTTTTAAGCTCCGCATCATCGTGTGGCCGTCAAGCCACCACCCCCTTTCCCACTGCAAACAGCGAGGAACCCAAGGATTTCCGCTCGTTCCGGGCCAGCCACCCGGTCATTCTCACGGCCGATGACCAACAAGGAAGCCCTCTCCCTGTTCCGGCAAACCGGTGCCCTGCTGGACGGACACTTCATCCTCCGCAGCGGCCTCCACAGCCGACAGTTCTTTCAGTGCGCTCTGGCCCTACAGCAAATGCCGCTGGTAGAACTTTTTGGGGCCGCCTTGGCTGAAAAGGTGCGTTCCCTCGGAGTTGAAACGGTCATCGCTCCAGCCATGGGTGGGCTCGTCATCGGTCAAGAGGTGGCTCGGCAACTGGGCTGCCGTTTCATTTTCGCCGAAAAGGAAAACGGCACGCTGGTCTTGCGGCGCGGGTTCAAGATCCAACCTGGAGAACGGTGCCTGGTGGTTGAGGATGTGGTCACCAAGGGTGGGCGGGCCCTCGAGACAGTCCAAATTGTCCAAGGGTTTCAGGGCTGCGTAGTGGGGGTATCCATGGTGGTGGACCGTTCGGATGGCACCCTGGATTTCGGCGTTCCATTAATCCCTCTGATCCGGCTCGATGTGGAAACCTTTGATCCCCTGAACTTGCCTCCAGACCTCGCGGCCATTCCCGCAACCAAGCCCGGCAGCAAGTAAAGCCATCGATCCGACCCGGATTCGCCACTTCGACCACTTCGACCACTTCGACCGGTCCGGTTTACGTCGATCTCGAATATCCCACCGACTTCAGCACGGTTTCAATTTGTTGGTAGAGGGCCTCGCGTTGGCCTTCGCTCCAAAGGCAATAATTGGCGCGCTGCAGTTTCTCCGACATAGGCCACTGAGCCGCCAAGCGCTGGTCAATCACCCGATCGGACCATTGCCGCTGATGCAGGCGTTGACGCTGCGTTTGTGGGGTACAGCCCAAGGCCAAGGTCACCTGAAAATGGGAGTCATATCCTTTTTCATAGAGCAATGGGATCACCACTGCGCAAAGGCGCTGATCTTGAAGCGATTGTTCGCGGATCCAGGCGGTCCATCCCTCATAAATCCGGGGATGCAAAATGCCCTCCAACCGCTGACGGGCTGCGCTGTTTTCAAAGACCTTCTGACCCAAAGCGCTGCGATCCAGAAGGCCCTGGGAATCGAGAATAGCCGACCCAAAAGCGGCAACGATCTCATCCAAGGCGGGTTGGCCGGGTGTCACCAGTTCCCGGGCCACAACATCGGTGTCTAGGACAGGAATGCCCAGCCGCTTCAGGTATTCGGAAGCCTCGGATTTCCCTGCCCCAATCCCTCCGGTGAGTCCCATGGTGATCATCTTTAGCAAAAGAGCGCTGGAGAACTTGAATTCTCCAGCGCCCGAAAACGATCGGAATCGAATCCGAAGGAAGTGTGCCGTTCAGGGCTTGTAGAGAATACGATAGGCCTTGGCCCCGGTCCCCTGATCAAGCGGATCATAGAACTTCAGCACCTTCGAAGATCCTGAAGTGTTGGACATACGACTCAAGCCAGTCCAAGTCGAGTCCACAGCAGGCTCCTGCGCCAGAATTTGATACTCGGTGTTGGCTGCTGCGTCCCAAGAGATCTCCAAGTAGGGCTTACCCTGAATCTGAATGGCTTTGGTGGTCACGACCGCCCCTGAGAATGGGGTGGCATCCAAGGCGTTGACGAGGCCATCGCCATCGGAATCGAGTGAAACAGAGTACCGAACGGCCCAAGAAGCTTCGACCACGTAGCCATTGCCGACGGCCAACGAGATCGGTCCGCCATTGGCTCCACTAATGCGCACCAGGCGCAAACGGCCACCCAGTGCGCCATCGAGAACCGGCCCGGAGAGTTCAATGCCATTGACCGAGACGATGCTGTAGTAAAGGCGTGTGTTGCTGTCGATGCTCAAAGCCGAGGCCAGCCCGTCGGCATCGAACGTCTTGTTGGTGATGTTAATGTACTGGCTGAAATCGCCATTTAGCTCCAACCGCTTGGTGTAGAGGGCTCGATCGCCCGATCCGGAAGCCCGAATGTCAGCCCGACCGTATTCGCCAATAGTCAACACCAGGGCGGCGATCGCCGAATTGTTCACGAAGCCTGCTGCCTCAGTCCCGCGATTCAGACCGGGCCAGTCCACAAAGGCTGTCTGGAAACGACCGGCACTCACAGAAATGCTCACGCCGCTAAGGTCGTTAGAAGTCGCATTACCCTTCAACGTGACTCCGGCGGCGGCTAGAGCGAGCACGTTACCAGCGGGGGCCACGAATTTGTCGCTCACGTTCAGGGTGATCAAATTCGG
>JBDKKQ010000121.1:0-6526 GCA_039796015.1 Verrucomicrobiota bacterium | reverse complement strand
CAGCCGGCCGCGATGGGGGGCTATGAATGGCCAGAGTTGGCGAAGAAAATCTCCCATGCGGGTATCGGTTTTGGGTTCGGACTCTGGAGCGGTTGATCAGGCTCAGCCCTTGGGCCTACAGAGCAAATAAAGCTGACTGGGCAATGGCGGCGTGGCCGCTGCGGCGATCATGGTCTCCATGTCTGAGAACCGTCGCCCCCGATCCGGCGCATACCGGGTCAGGCTGCGGAACAATCCCAAGGAACCGCGATCCGGGCTAAAATCCCAGGCCTCCAGATTATACATCGGAGACAGCAACTCGACCACCTGGCGCACGCTGCCCCCAAATTGCGGCAGGAACTGCGGATGAACCTCGATGAGTAGCACGGGCCGGTCGCGACGGAGAACTTCGCGGGCTCCCTGAAGGATTTTGAGTTCATAGCCCTCGCAGTCGATCTTCATGAGCGCGACCGGAGTATTAACCAACTCCGTGTCGAGCGTGACCACGGGCACCGGAATAATCGGTCGACGCTTGAGGGTGGTTTCGGCGGCGGCATCGAGATCCGTGGACGGGGTTCTAGTGGACGCCGCGACAGCACTAGAAACGGCTTCCTCGGCCGACACAATGTTGCCGTTGGGGCCGCTCTGGAACAGTACCTCACCCGGTGCATCCCCACAGGCCAGTCGCCTCAGTTCCACGTCCTTGAGTCCGCTGTCAGCCACGCTGATGGACGCCAACTCATGAAGGAAGGGCTGAGGCTCGAAGCCTACAATAGGCACTGCTGTTTCGCGGCGGATGAGCAGCGGAAAATATCCAATATTCGCACCGACATCGACCACGGTTCCCTGTTTCAACGACCGCAAGATCGGTGCAATGAGGCCAAACTCGGGCAATAAGTGTTCCCCGGCCACCAGGAGAGTGGCAACCGCCTTGGTCCACGAGGCGGGATGAGCCAGACGCCCCGCACCAAAGGGCACCGAGACCCGTCCGGAGGTTCCATTAATCCAGCCCAGCAGCGCATGAAACTTCCGACCCAGGGGGAGGTTCCGGATTAGGCCCGCACCCTGGACTGGCCGAGGCGACGAGTGGGTATTGGAGGCTGTGAGCATCGGATTCTTGAAGAAGCGCATCCAACGAAGGGCGCAGGACGACGCTGCCAATCCCCCGGCCAGCAAGGAAGCGGCTTTTTGCGGGTTCCATGAGTTCAATAGGGCCAAGCGTGCGAATCTCGTTTGAATTTAAAACCTCACCCGACAAACCCCATTTGCCCGAACGGCGGCATTCCGGGCAGTCTCGCGGCCACATGAGTTGGCTGTATCGCAACATCGCCCGCCCGTTCCTCTTCGCCCAAGACTCCGAAACGGTCCACAACCAGACCCTAGGGCTGCTGGCCCAGGCCAGTCACCTTACCGGGGCACGCAAGCTGGCCCAGGCGCTCTTCGAGACAGCCCCGCTCCCGGTGCAAGCCATGGGCCTGCGCTTTCCCAACCCGGTGGGGCTTGGCGCTGGCATGGACAAACAAGCGGTGGCTGTCCCGATGTGGGAAGCGATGGGATTTGGCTTTAGCGAGCTGGGCGGGGTGACCGCTCACGCTCAACCGGGCAATCCCCAGCCCCGGATGTTCCGACACGTTCCAGACGAAGCTCTGGTCAATCGCATGGGTTTCAACAATGGCGGCGCGGCCGCGTTGGCCGAACGCTTGGCTGCCTGGCGGGCTCAAGGGCTCTGGCCCTCCCATCCGGTGGGTATCAATCTGGGTAAGTCTAAGATCACGCCCCTAAATGAGGCCGCCGCCGAATACGCCCAGTCGTTCCGCACCTTGTGGCACTTGGCTGATTTCTTCGTGGTCAATGTGAGTTCGCCGAACACGCCCAACTTGCGACAACTTCAGGACAAGGCGGCGTTGGACGACATCCTCGCGGCGATGCAAACGGTGAATACGGAACTGTCCCGCGGCGGCCCCGCCAAGCCAGTGCTGGTCAAGGTGGCTCCCGACCTGTCGTTCGAAGCGCTCGATGAAATCGTCAGCCTGGTCGGCCCTCGCCAGCTTGCCGGACTGGTGGCCACCAACACCACGCTCGCACGCCCCGAACAGCAAGACCACCTCGCCCAGCGGACCTACCGACAAACCGGGGGTTTGAGCGGACGCCCCTTGGCTGCGCGGAGCACCGAAGTGGTGCGGCATCTTTACCGGCAAACCCGTGGCACCGTGCCCATTATCGGAGTGGGTGGAATTTTCACGGCCGCCGACGCCTGGGAAAAAGTCACGGCCGGAGCCTCGCTGGTGCAAGTGTACTCGGGCCTCGTGTACGAGGGACCCGGGCTGGTGCGCGAATTGGTCGAGGGATTAGCCCAGCGCCTCGGCGGTGGCCGCTGGAGTGACGCCGTCGGCAGCGCGGCCCGTTAACGGATCGACACGGAAAATGCCTCCGATGCAATCTAGGACTCCCTAATGCCCCCGCTGACCATTGGAATCCCATCTGCTTTGGCCGTCCTGAGCTTTGGTATCGTCACCTGGCAGTTCATTGCGGCGCAGCGTTTTCCTCTGCATCGGCGAAGCCCTAATCTCGGGTTCGCTCCGGGCATCACTCTCCTCAAGCCCCTCAAGGGCTGCGATGCGGATCACTCAGAACGTTGCCTGACCAGTTGGCTAGACCAGGACTACGCCGGTCCCCTGCAGTTCCTATTCGTGGTGGCCGACTCGAGCGATCCCATAGTGCCGCTGGTGCAACGCCTCATCGCAGCGCATCCCCACCGCGATGCCCGTTTGCTGATTTTCCCGCACCAGGTGGGTGCCAACGCCAAGGTCTCCAAACTGGCGCAGGCCGAGGGTCAGATCGTCCACGACTTAGTACTGGTCAGCGATGCCGACGTGCTAGCGCCTTCGGACCTTCTGTCCCAGATAGTGTTGCCGCTCCAAGACGGTGGGGTGAGCTTGGTCCACAGTTTCTATCGGTTGGCCAATCCCTCCAACACCGCCATGGAATGGGAGGCGACCGCCACGAATGCCGACTTCTGGAGTCAGGTACTGCAGTCGCGGACGCTGGCTCCGATGGATT
Organism: Verrucomicrobiota bacterium; assembly: GCA_039796015.1. Classification (GTDB taxonomy): domain Bacteria; phylum Verrucomicrobiota; class Verrucomicrobiia; order Limisphaerales; family UBA9464; genus SXXZ01. The sequence continues at coordinate 3,487 of JBDKKQ010000121.1, read as the reverse complement.
TCGCCCTCGGTGCTGCCATGCTTCTCCGTCGCTCCGCTCTGGAAGGCATCGGCGGTTTCCGCGCTTTGGCTGATTACCTCGCCGATGATTTCCAACTAGGTCATCGCATTGTCGCGGCCGGCGGGCGTATCGAACTAACTCCGGTGGTGGTTGAGTGCCTCGATGCCCCCACCGGTTGGAAGACCATTTGGACCCATCAAGTACGCTGGAACCGCACCATCCGCGTCTGCCGGCCAGGTCCCTACATCGCCAGTATCCTCGCCAATGGTACCCTGTGGAACGCACTGGCCGCGGCCGTGGTGTGGTGGCATCCAGCGCTGTCCTCCCGGGAACGCGGACCTTGGCTCGGACTCTTCATGGGGCTGATCATTGCCCGCTCGCTCATGGCGCAGCTCCTAGCTCAACACATCGCAGCCGTGCCGGGGCGGCCGAGTCGTGGGGATTCCTTTGTTTTCGGAATGGCCGCCGTCAAAGACCTGCTCGGAGTGGCCGTCTGGATCGCTGCCATCTTCGGCAACACCGTGCACTGGCAGGGCATCGACTACTCGGTGGACCGTGAGGGCCGATTGACCCCATTGGCCGAACCGAAGGGGTGAGCGGGAACGATTGCGTTGGACAAGCCTTAGCAATCTCAACGGCTATCAATGGCCTCGGACGACCCAAGCACACAGCCACGGCCCCAGGGCCAACACGGCATAGGCCAGAGCCCAGAGCTTCTCAAACCGCCCCCAACGAAACCAGGCGGCGAGCGCTCCGAGCAGGATGCCCCCAACAAAGCCGCCGGCATGAGCCAACACATCTGAGACTGGGTTTACTCCCAAGCTGAGGAAGAGGAACACTCCGGCTCCCAGGCTGATCCACACCGGCTTCGAGGCATGCCGACTTATGCGCCACCAAACCACGGCGTGACCGACCAGAAGGCCGAGGGCCGCCATCACTACACCCGAGGCTCCGAGGGCCCGTGCAGTCGGATCACGCAACAGCACTCCGGGGATATTGGCCGCGGCACCGGCCACCAAGCTCAAACACAGCGCGGTCCCGGGCCCATATCGACCCATAGCAAAGCCCAAAGTGAGCGCACCCGTGCCCACGTTGGAGGCCAAGTGAGCCACATCGGCATGCAGCCAAGTGGCCGTGAACAGGCGCCACCATTGCCCCTGCTGACGCACGGATGACGCCTCCACCCAACCGGCGGAACGAAGTGCCATTGGCAGCAACGCGTGAATCGCGCACAACACGAGGACCCAGGGCACCGCCGTCGGATTCCAAGATAAGGGACGCGCCGCGATGGCGGTGCGATGCCAGGCAAAGCGGCGGTTTTCGCGGCGATATTCTAGAACCACGGCCCGAGCTCGTTCCAGGGCATCGGGCTCAACCCGCAAACACCATCGGGAACGGCGAACACCCAGCGGTGACGGACCCGGATGAGGGGGATTAGGCCGATGAGGCCGATGATCCACGACCCCTTCGATCGGCTCTTCAGAAGCCTTTTCGGAAGCCCCTTCGGAGGCCTCATCGAATTGCGCTGCTGGAGACTCTTCCCGATCGATCACCGCGGGGATGCCTTGGCTGATCAGGGCTAAACCCCAATCCATGGCCTGCCGTTCCGACCGCGCGGTCAAGGCCGCCAAGAGCGGCGAGGCCGTATCGGAAGACGGGGGTGTCATGAGCCACCAATGTCGGGAAGCCCGGCGGGAAATCAACGGGCCGGCCGAAGATTTTCCGAGGGCTCGCGATCACCGACTGCGGTCACCGACTGCAATGACAAGTTCTCGAACTTCGAACCCACGCCCTCACTCAACCCATGACCGACGAAAGGAATCGGCTCGAGGGCTCGCTCACTTACTGATCTGCCAAAAGCGGATACCCACAGGCTCAACCCCGATCGGATCTTGCATGGAGTGCGGGAGCGGAGCATCGCCTCGAACACCGAAGATCCGGGCCGACCGCATCAAATCCGTCTCACTGTCGAGAGGCGCCTTCGGATTAAACAAAGACCATAATTTCGAGGCTTTAGGCTCCTTGAAGAGCCCACGCACCCACCCCCCTTGCTCCGGGACCGACAGCACCTTCGGACCAGCGAGGGATCGACGAAAGAGTCCACTTTCAATGACGAGCAACTCTCGTTGAGCTTCCTGAGGACTGACGGCCATCACCGAATTGTCGCCCAAGGGAACTGCGGAGGCTCGCACCAAGAGCACCCTCTCGGACGGTGGTGAATTTTGTTCGCCGCCGTTGGAAGGCACTAACGGTTTTGCTGCGACCGATGACTTAGCTGCGTTGGAGAATTTGTCTTCGGCAGCCCAAGCCACTGAAGCCGGCAACAGCAAGATCACCGTCACCAAGCTCAGGCAGTTCGAAATCCGGCCTTTGAGTACGTTCATGGGAACCAGGGGTTGTTAGCCTTCTCTTCTTCAACAGTTGTCAGAGGACCATGACCGGGACAAACGAGCGTTGCCGCGGGCAGTGAGAAAATTTGTTCGCGAACTTTCGAGCGCGCCAACTCCAACTGATCCCGGGCCCCACCCATGGATCCGGCGAAGAGAGCATCTCCCACGATGGCCACGTGCGGCGCATCCTCCGGCCAGTTGCCCACGATGTAGGTAACCCCGTCCTCAGCGTGGCCGGGCGTGTCGCGATTGGTCACTCGCAGGCTGCCCAGCATGATGAAGTCGTTGGCACGAATACGCTGTTCGACTGGGGCATTCTTGGAATTGGTGTGAATGCGAGCCTTGGGAAAGCGTTCCCTCAACCCCGCCAGTCCGGCCACATGATCCCCATGAGAATGAGTGATGAAAATGTGTTTGATCTGGAGTTGATGCTCATCAGCGTGAGCGAGAATGGGCGCCGCGTCGAAACCTGTGTCGAAGACGGCCGCCTCGCGAGTGACTTCGTCCCAGACCAGATAGGCATTAACGGCCATACCATCACCTTGAGTGGTGATCACCCGCAGCTCGCACCAACCGTTGGTCGCCACCGGTTTCGGCAACCAGCCTTCGGCAATTCGCTTGAGCTTAACCCCATCGAGCAAGAGCTTGGCTCCGAGTTCGGCGAAGCGGCAGCCGGCAGCCGGCTTTCCTGTTTCTTCCATGCGCTCATACTCCGACACAGCCAACCCAGCCGCCTGCGCTGCGACCACTGGCTCAGTATGGGTGGATGTACGGGCCTTACGGAGGATATCACCCAAAGAATCTTCGAGAGTCACGCCCCCAACATTGCTGAGCCACCGCTCAATCGGCAAGCCTCACCCACACGACGACTCCCTTCATCCCCTCCACCCCGTTCCCAACCGGCGACGTGTCAGAAGTATTTTTCAACGATCCAGCGGGGTTGCCAGTCATCGGGTTTTCGAGATTGGCCGGTGAGGTCGCGCATGAGCGGCTTGGGATTTGGGACGGTCAATGGCTGGGTATCCCCCACTCGCTTCTGCCACTCAGCCATCTTCGCGAGCAGCTGGGCAATCACTGGAGCGTTGCCTGGATCGCCC
>JBDKKQ010000120.1:0-6689 GCA_039796015.1 Verrucomicrobiota bacterium | reverse complement strand
CTGACTTGTGGTACCGATCTGAAGGTGTACCGCCGCGGCTACCACGCCCGGATGCTGACGCCGCCGTGCGTCTTTGGTCATGAATTGGCTGGGACAATTGTCGAGGTCGCGCCAGGGGCTGTGGGTTGGTTTGTGGGTGATCGGGTGGTTTGCGCTAATTCAGCTCCCTGTGGCCAGTGTGGGCGCTGTGCGGACGGTCAGGAAAATCTTTGCGATGACCTCCTCTTTCTTAATGGCGCGTATGCGGAGTCGATTGTTTTACCGGCCCGGATCGTGGCGAAGAATTTAATGCGGTTGCGTCCAGAGACTCTCTTCGAGGCCGCGGCGCTGACCGAACCCTTGGCGTGCGTGGTTCAGGGGATTCAGGATCTTCAATTGAAGTCCCAAGAACGGGTGCTGGTGATGGGTGCGGGTCCCATTGGGTTATTTGCTATCGCTCTGGCCGTAGAGGCTGGGTGTGTCGTGGCGGTAGCCGGTCGCGGCGAGGCTCGATTAGCCCTGGCGCGGCGTCTCGGGGCTTCGAGCGTGGTGGACATGGAGGGCCGCGAGGATTTGGATGCTGCGATCCGGGCCGCGGAGCCGTTCACTGCGTTCGATGCGGTCTTTGAGGCGGTGGGCAAGCCGACGGCCTGGGAAGCGGCGACTCGGCTCGTGCGCAAGGGAGGGCGGGTGAATTTCTTTGGCGGCTGTCCGGCTGGTACTTCGGTCACGCTCGACACCGGTTTATTGCACTATTCCAACCTAACGCTTCTGGCCAGCTTTCACCATACACCCCGATCCATCCGCGCCGCTCTGGATTTGATCGAGCGAGGCGTGATTCGGGTGGGGGACTTTGTCGATGGCGAGGCTTCGTTGGACGAGTTGCCTGAACTCTTTCGTTCCATGGCCCAGGGCAATCGGGCGGTGAAGACATGCATCCGCCCCGATCGATGACCCGACAGACCTCAGATTGGTGATCGCCTCAACGGCCTGTTCGCCGTATTCCCTCCGGCCCATGCATCCGATGGCTGTCATTCTATTGTGGATCTTCATCGCCCTCCTGGTCGCCGGCGGGCTTATGGGGTTCCTGAAGGCTAAGTCCAAGGCTTCCCTCATCGCATCGATGGGCTCGGCGATTCCGTTGGCGCTCGTGGCCCTGGGGCAATTGCCAGGAACGGTGGCCGTCGGGGTCCTCATCGTGCTTCAGGCGGTGTTCTTTATGCGTTTGCGGAAGACCGGCAAGTTCATGCCTTCAGGGATGCTTCTGGGTGTGTCGGTTCTCATGGAGGCCGTCATGATCTATTTCGTTTTCATCGCGAAAGCCTGACCCACTGTGCCTGATAACGGTCTTCCCATCTGGCGGCTCCATGCCGACCTGATCCGCACGCTCACCGAGGGCAATCAACTCGTCTTGGTCGCGGCCACGGGGTCGGGCAAGACCACCCAGGTGCCTCAGATGATCCTGGATGCAGGCCTTGTTCCGGAGGGTCAGCAAATCGTTGTCCTGCAGCCGCGGAGGGTAGCGGCACGGACTGTGGCCACTCGGGTGGCTTGGGAACGGCAAGTTCGGCTCGGTGCGGAGGTGGGTTACCAGGTGCGGTTCGAAGACCGGATCGGCGACGCGACCCGGATTGCTTTTATTACCGAGGGAATCCTTTTGCGATGGATTCAGGATGACCCGCGACTCAGCCAGATTGGTGTGCTGATTTTCGATGAGTTCCACGAGCGCAATTTACTGAGCGATGTGGCGTTGGCGCTGGCCAAGAGACTTCAGGCCACCGAGAGGCCGGACCTGCGTCTGGTGGTGATGTCCGCTACGCTGGAGGCTGAACCGGTGGCACGGTATTTGGCGGCCTCGGTTTCGGTGCCCGCCCCCGTGACGGGACAGGGGGTCAGCGATTTGCCTCCGGGTGGGATTGCTCCGGCTTCAGCCCCAATCTTGGTTTCGGAAGGGCGGACATTTCCGGTGGAAATGCAGTGGCTCGATTACGGCGACAGTCGGCCGGTCCATGAATTGGCCGCTGACAAGGTGGAGCGGATTGTCGAGGCCGGCTGGGAGGGGGACATTTTGGTGTTCATGCCCGGCAAGGGCGAGATTCAGGCTGCTTTGGGGGCCTTGGCGGCAGCCCGCCTGGGTGAGCGGGTATCGCTCATTCCGCTTCACGGCGAACTGGGCCCCGACGATCAGGATCGGGCGTTCCAACCCAGTCCGCTGCGCAAGATCGTGGTCTCTACTAATGTGGCGGAAACCTCGGTGACCATTGATGGGATCCGTCACGTGGTCGATGGCGGTTTGGCGCGGATGGCTCGCTACGATGCCGAGCGAGGAATCCAGACGCTGATGGTCGAAGAAATTAGTCGGGCCTCGGCCGACCAGAGGGCGGGGCGAGCCGGGCGCACCGCGCCGGGTACGTGCTGGCGGTTGTGGACCGAAAGCGGGCATCTCAATCGACCTGCTCGCAACACCCCTGAAATCCAGCGAGCGGATCTGGCCGAGGTGGTTCTGCTCCTCCACTCGTTGGGTGTGCGTCAGGCGGCCACCTTCGATTGGTTAGACGCACCCGATAAGGCGGCCGTCCTTCGGGCCGAGCGATTGCTGCACATCTTGGGGGCGCTGGAAGAGGGGCACGGAGCGGAGAGCTCCGGCTCCGACCTCACGCCGGTGGGGCGTCAAATGCTCCGCTTGCCGATGCACCCGCGCTTCGCTCGCTTGCTCGTCGAGGCCTCGCGCCGCGGTTGTGTGCCAGCGGCCTGTCTTTGCGCCGCGTTGGTCAGCGGTCGCGATCTGCTCATGCGGGTTAATCGGGAGGACCCTTCTTCGGCCGATGCCCGGGAGTTGTTCGAGGGCAGTACTCAGAGCGACTTCCACACATTGCTCCGGGCGCATCAGTATGCGCGAAACGCACACTTCTCACTGGAGGCCTGTCGCCGGCATGGCATCCACGCCCAAACAGCCCGGCAGGTGGAAGACACGTTTCAGCAACTGGTGCGCATTGCTGAGCGCGAGAAGATGGTGACTCGCGATTCCGGGGCGGCCTCTGCCGAGGCGGGGGATGAGGGGTTGCTCAAGTCCCTTTGTGCCGGATTCGTAGACCAAGTGTGCGTCCGAAAGGACTCCGGATCGCTGGACTGTCTCCTCACCGAAGGGCGCACCGGCAGTTTGATGCGCGAGTCGGTGGTGCAGCAGGCGGAGTTGATGGTCGTGGGTAGCATTCGAGAGGTATCCGGTCGCAGCGGGGGTGTTCTGACCCTCCTGGGATTGGCCACGGCCGTGAAGTCGGAGTGGTTGCGCGAGCTCTTTCCGCAGCACTTTCATACCTCGGTCGATCATGTGTTTGACCGGCTTCACAAGCGAGTTTCGCCGGTGCGGCGCATTTGCTTCCTAGACCTCGTGGTGGCTACAGAGCACCAACGGGAGTCCGATCCCGAGCTGTCCGGACGCTGTCTGGCGGAGGCCTTTGCCCGCGGTGGATTTGATCTCCCTCAATTGGATCACGAACTCAAGCAGTTCATAGCCCGGGTAAATCTGATAGCTCGGGCCTTGCCGCAGTTAGAATTCCCGGCCTTCGACGGTGCTGCGCTCGTGGCTGCGTTGGATCGCGCTTTTCGGGGGTTAACTCTGGTGAAGCAGGCTCAAGTGGCCTCGCTCAAAGAAGCGTTTCGGGCCCATCTGGCTCCCGAACAAATCGCCTGGCTCGACGAACTCATGCCCGTGCACCTGCCTTGGCTGGAAGGCCGTCGACTCAAGCTCACCTATGTGGAGCCGGATCCCGAGGCCGAGGCCGACGAAATCTCGGGTCCGGAAGCCCAGGTCAAGTTGACCGAATGCTTCCAACTTAAGACGCACCCGACGGTCGGTGAAGACGCCATTCCGATTCGCCTGGCTCTGCAAGCTCCGGACGGCAAGCGACTGGAAGTTGTCTCGAATTTTCCGCGTTGGCGGGAAGTATCCTACCCCAAGCTGCGTGCCCAAATCCGCACCAAGTATCCGGGCTTTGTCTGGCCCTGAGTCCCTAGTGGGTCCCTCGAGGTGAGGTTCCTTTTTTAGGCAGACCTTGGGGCGATGTCTCCCCGTGTGTTCAACGACAATTATTCCCCCCCTTGGTGGCAATTAAAATTCCCCACTTGAGGTGAGGGGTGCGTGTGACGGGCCGATCTGGTAGGGACGGTGTCTCACCGTCCGTTCCCTGGGTTGCCGGGCGAGGTAGGGATGGCCCGAGAGACTCGAGCCCTACCAGGGAGGTGGCAGCAGTTTGGTAGGGACGGTGTCTCACCGTCCATTCCCTGGGCTGCCAGACGAGGTAGGGATGGCCCGAGAGACTCTAGCCCTACCGGGGAGGTGGCAGCAGTTTGGTAGGGACGGTGTCTCACCGTCCATTCCCTGGGCTGCCAGACGAGGAGTGTCTCAGACACCTCAGACTGTGGTGGTGGTGCGGCGGTGAACCTTGTGGATGGCCGCCTGATCGGTGGGCTTGATGATGATCTCGTCGATGTTGACGTGCGCAGGTCGCGAAGCCATCCAGACCAGCGTTTCCGCGATGTCCTGTGCTACGAGGGGTTCCACGCCCCGATAAACCTGCCCAGCCCGGACTGTATCCCCGCGAAAGCGGACGTCGGAAAATTCGGTGAGGGCCATGCCTGGATCGAGTGAGCAGACGCGGATCCCCGTGCCATTAAGCTCCAGGCGCAGGGCCTGGGTGATGCTGCGCTCGGCAGCCTTTACTCCGCAGTAAATGGATCCGCCCTCATAGGCCTGGTGGCCGGCGATGGATCCGATGTTGAGGATACTGGATCCCTGGTGGTGCGGGATCATTGGAAGAACTGCGCGGGTGACTCGTGCTAGTCCCAAAAAATTGGACTGAACCATGGCCTCCCAGTCTTCATCGCGCCCGGTCGCTACGGTGTCTAATCCATGGGCACCGCCGGCGTTGTTGATGAGTACATCCACCTGCGGTGTGAGGGTTTGCATCCATTGGGTAAACGCGGTCACTGAGCCCGTGGAGGCCACATCGAGTTCGTGGAACTCAGCCAAAACTCCGAGCGTGCGGCAGGCCGATGCCACCTGGGCCAAGCGGTCCTGACGACGAGCCCCCAGGACCAGTCGGCAACCCGCCCGGGCAAACGCTTCGGCGGCCGCGGCTCCGAATCCGCTCGAAGCACCGGTGATCAATACCCATCGGTCGGTCAACTGCATCTCCGACCGTAGGTGGTGTGCCTGCCAGGCGACAACTCTTCGATCCTCCTACGAGCTTCATTGGGTAACCCTTGGTTTTGGCGCAGGGCGCATGGGGCTGCCGGCATGGCTTGCGAATGATGGATGGAGCTTTGGGGCAATGGGCCCAAGTTCTTTTTGAGTGGGGAATAGCACCCAGAGTTTGGGTGAATCGAGTGGAAGAGTGGACGGGGTGCTCGAAAGCCGGCAGAGAGTTGGTTTCAGTCAGGCTCCCGACTGGCCATTAAAATAAACCAATGCGGCCTCGGTGGAGTCTTGGTGAAGACTTGGTGAAGACTTGGTGGGGTTTAACAAAAACGACCGTTTTCAGCCGTCGTGAGACCGTGTTTTCGGGGGGGAATCTTTTCACGCTGGAGTTTTGCGGGCCTCCGCACCGCAGACCCACTGCCGTATCCAAGAACGGTTCCGGCTGAAATTCCACCAGGCCTTAGTATTGGCATAATCCTTGCAGACTCATTTGGGTTGGTTTGGGCCAGCGTAGCTTCACGATGATCTGATCGGGAAACCTACGAGCGAAACTCTCCGCGTGAATGTTGCCATCCATCTGAGGTTTGGGGAGCAGGCTTGGACTTCTAAGTCTGAGTTCAAGTCTGAGTTCAAGTCTGAGTTCAAGTCTGAGTTCAAGTCTGAGTTCAAGTCTGAGTTTAAGTCCCAAGCTGAGCTCAAATCTGAGCGTCAGTTCGAATCCGAATCTGAATCTGAGTCTAAGTCTAAATCCGAACCGACCCTGGCTCCGGAAGCCTTCTCCGATACAGAGATCATCCGCAGGGTGTTGGCGGGCGAAACCGAAAGATTTGGAGTGCTGGTGACCCGTCACCAAACCCGGTTGTTTGCTTTGGCGCGTCGCTATTTGCGTCGGGAAGAAGACGTTGCTGATTTGGTTCAAGACGTCTTGGTGAAGGCCTTCTCCCGATTGGATTCTTGGCGAGGCCAGGCCCCTTTCGAACATTGGTTGATGCGCATGGCCACACGCGCCTGCCTGGATGCATTGCGCAGTCAACGACGTCAGCGCGAAGACAGTCTTAGTGACCTTTCAGTTGAGGAGAACGAGTGGCTCGACCGTCACGCCGCGAGTCCGGATCGAGGGGATCATCACGCGGAGGCAGCTCGATCCTTGGTGCGAAAGGTCTTTGAGCAACTGAGTCCAGCGCATCGGTTGGTGCTCACCCTCCTCGAATTGGAAGACCGATCCGTGAAGGAGATTTCCAAGATCACAGGCTGGTCGCAGACGTTGGTTAAAGTGCGGGCTTTTCGGGCTCGTGCCGAAATGAAGCGAGTTTTATCTCGGCTGCAGACAGACACCTTTCTTTAGCCGTGTGATTCTGGATTTCCGCTAGGCATGCCTCTGGGCCTGGGGAGTTCCTGTGAGGTTAGGTCGCGGGAATGGGTTTTAGTGCGTTTTCCGCCCGGTGGCGTTTTGCGATTGGGATCAGTTTCCTCAGTTGGCGGATTTCAGAAGTCCTTTTACGGTAACCCT
>JBDKKQ010000119.1:0-2882 GCA_039796015.1 Verrucomicrobiota bacterium | reverse complement strand
CTAGGCTTGCGGTGGCGCATGTCCTCAAAACCCGGACCGAAAACGGTCTCATAGGCAACCAACTCCACCCGGGAGGCCGAACGCGTCACCTGGATCACCCGCTCTGCCAATTCCCGGATTTCCACCGACTGATCATTGCCCACGTTCACCACCTGCCCCACCGCTTCCGGGGAGTTCATCAAGCGAAGGACCGCCTCGACGGAATCGGCCACATGGCAGAAACAACGGGACTGACGACCATCACCATAAACCCGCACCGGGACGCCCGCACGGGCCGAGTCCACAAAGCGCGGAATGACCATGCCATAGGCTCCAGTCTGCCGGGGACCCACCGTGTTGAAGAACCGCACGATGCGCACAGGCACTCCGCGCTCGCGGTAGTAGGCCATCGCTAAAAACTCATCCATCAGCTTGGAGCAAGCATAACTCCAACGTCCCAACGTCGATGGGCCGATGAGCAAGTCATCGGTCTCCGAAAACTCCGGCTGGGAGCTCTTTCCATACACCTCGGAGGTCGAGGCCAGCAGCACCGGTGTGCCACTGTGAGAGGCCGCGGCCAGCACCACCTCAGTCTCGCTAAGATTGGTCTCGATGGTCCGGATGGGCGAACGCATTACCTGTTCCACTCCTACAACGGCCGCCAGATGCACCACCATCGCGGCGCTGGCCACGAGTGATTCCAAATCGTGGCATTCTGACACCTTGCAGGCGCGGAAACTAAAGAGGGGATTCCGCTCAGCCAAACTGAGATTGGAGCGAGAACCCGCGGACAAATCGTCCACGACGATCACCTGCTCTCCCGCCTCCAGCAGACGGTCGGTCAAGTGCGATCCGATGAAGCCCGCGCCACCGGTCACTACGATGGGTTTACCATGCACCCAGCCATCATGCCGGGAAGCCGGATGGAAATGAAGCATTCAAGACACGCTCTCAAATGCATATGGCGGGACAATCCCGTTGACACCCCGAAACTCGATTCCTAACGTTTTGAGAGAAAATCCTATGTCCGAAACCACGCCTCCGGTCAATCCGCCCGCCGCTGCCGAACCCCAGATTCCGGCCGAGGCGTCCGCCCAGAAGAAGCAGACAGTACGCATCAGCCTTCCGCCCAAGCCCGCGGGTGGTCCTTCGATCCGCGTGCCTTCTGCTGCAGCGGCTCCTGCCCCGGTTTCCGCAGCACCCGCCGCCGCTCCGGCCGCGCCCGCACCAGCAGCATCTGTGGCGGCAGCCTCAATGTCTTCGCACGCCACCAAAGCCGCCGCGCCCGCAGCACCCGTTGCCGCAGCCGCCGCTCCGGTCGCTAAACCGGCTGCCTCGGCCAGCCGTCCGGCTGCCAAGCCAGCCAGCATCAGTGGCCTCGACATGGGATTGGCCTTCGCGGCGATGGCCCTCGGCATCGCCGCCGTCGCCGCGCAATTCGTCGTTGCGAACTAAGTCTTTCGGGCTTTCTTTCCAAAACTATGGCTGCTGCCAACATCATCACTGCGACCACCCAGAACTTCCCCGCCGAGATCATCGGCTCCGAACAACCCGTCCTAGTGGACTTTTGGGCTGAGTGGTGCGGCCCTTGCAAAATGCTCGGACCGGTTCTCGACGAGCTAGCCACCGAGTACGCCGGTAAGGCCAAGGTCGCCAAGGTCAATATTGATGACTACCAGGACCTGGCCGGTCAGTTCGGAATCCGCTCCATCCCAACCTTGCTGATCTTCAAGGGCGGCCAAGTGGTCGAGCAGTCCGTGGGCCTGAAGTCCAAGAAGGATCTCAAGGCCAGCCTCGACCGAGCCATCGCCGGTTGACCCGAACCTCGGTCCAACGTTTTGCAAAAACCGCCCGGTGAACCCGGGCGGTTTTTTCTTGGGTTGGGACATGGGCGGCAAGGCCTGGTTGAGTCCGTTTTCAAAACCCCTCGGGTCTGGGATGCGTCCCGAATGAGTGATCGTTTCTTTGAACTCCCAAAACCCAGGTTGTCAGGAAACGGACGGATCAATCGTTATCTTCTTTGAGGCCTAGTTATGACACCCCCCTTTCATCGTGTTCGCCCCCCATCAGCATTCACTCTGATCGAGTTGTTGGTCGTCATCGCTATCATCGCCATTCTCGCGGCGTTGCTCTTGCCTGCCCTTTCGAAATCCAAATCCCAAGCACTGAGCGTCCGGTGCCAATCGAATCTTCGGCAGCTCAACCTGGCCCTCTTGGGTTACGCCAATGATCACCGTGACAGCGATCCGCCGCGGCAAGGGGTTCCTTATTGGACGCAACCCCTTTCCCCTTACTACGGAGACACTGAGAGCGTTTTGAAGTGCCCAGCAGATTCCCGCACGCCGACCAAGATTTCTTGGCCACCCACCCTACCGCCGCCTCTTTCAAAACAACTCCCCTTCGACATAGACGGTTCCCACCGAAGCTATCTCGCCAATGGCTGGAATGATTATTTCAAGGAAACCCTCTCGCCCGAGGCGCTGGCACGCTTCCAAGTCATTTTGGACATCACTCCAACCCAATTCTCTTGGGAATACTCCGTTCCACTGAGCGCCATTCCCAACCCCTCTGAGACCATTACGTTCGGCGAGAAGAAATCGGCTTCCCCCCAAGCGTACATGGATTTCCTCCAAGGCCGAGGTGGCGGCGACGACATCAACGAGGTCGAACACGGTCGTCATGGACAAAGTGGAAACCGATCCGGGCGATCCAACTTCGCCTTCGTCGACGGCAGCGTCCGCTCGTTGGGTTACGGTCAATCGATCACGCCAGTCAACCTTTGGACCACCACCGCCGGCTTCCGGAGTATGCCGCCGGTCCCACCCGATCGGATTAAATAGCCGATGGCAGGCACTGAGCCAACCGGCCCACCGCAATCCTCAGGTTTTTAACGATGAAACAAA
>JBDKKQ010000118.1:0-7648 GCA_039796015.1 Verrucomicrobiota bacterium | reverse complement strand
ACCGCTGATGGCGCCCCAGAACGAGAACTTCAGGACGCCGTCCTTGACGTTAATGAATGAGTAGAACGAGGCCTTGCTGTTGGCTACGACCACGTTCTTAGAAGCGTCGACCACGTTGTTGACCGTGACGGTGTAGGCCACGGCGCCCGGGGTCTGGGCGGCGGTGGTCAAGGTCACCACGTTCTTCTTCACGGACGCCGCGGTGACCGCGAGGTTCGGGCTGAGGACGTAGTTGGCCAAGGTGGCGGCGGAACCGGCTTCGAGGGCTTCGGAGAAGGTCAGGGTGACCGTCTTGAAGTCGCCCGAAGTGGCTGCCGAGACAAGCACTGGCTTGGTCACGTCAACCGGGTCGGTACCAGCAACAAACTCTTGCAAGTTGGTAGCGCCGTCCTTGTCGAAGTCCTTGGCAGCATCCGATGCATCGTTGGGATTGAAGCCATTGGATGCCTCAAAATCATCGGGCATGCCGTCTTTGTCCGTGTCAACCGGACCGGATCCCAAGAGGCTGCTCAAAGAAGCTCCCGCACCCTTGCTGTAGAGAGCGCCGATTTCTTTTTCGTTCAGCGGTCGGTCCCAAACAGCGATATCATCAACCAAACCATTCCAGAAGCGGCCATTGGCGTCCGGATTATCACCGATCATCATCCGCTTGCCATTGGCCGCAAGATTCGGCGCGCCGGCAAAGGAGGTCGCTTGGACACCGTCGATGTACAACGCGGTACCGAAGTTGACGGCGTTCAAATCGGAGATGGCTGCGAAATGATGCCAGTTCTCGTCATTGACTGGATCAGCCATGGCCGGGCCTTCACCGGTACCACCAGCATGAGCGAAGCCTGGCTCACCGCCGCGGCGATGAATACGCCAACTGCTGCCCTCACCCTTGGCAACCAACGCCTGCCAAGACTTGTCGAACGCTCCCACTTTGAACCAACCGGCGACGGTCATGGACCCACCCTGAAAGGCGAGGTCGTCGGGTTCGCCACCGGTGATTTCAACCCGTTGGTCGACACCGTCGAGCTGCAGGGCTTGACCGAACCCCGCCTTACCCGGCGTGAAGGCGATCGCTGAGCTGCCGCTTTCCGTGCCATCAAAGATTCCAGCGGTATCTTTGAAGTTTTTGGCGTCGAAATTCCAGTAAGCCTTCAGGCCGGATTTTAGGTCGACGGTTTGCGCCAACAAATTCGTGCCTGCCGTTGGCAGGAACGAGGCTAGGCCAAGTAAAAAGGCCCGATTCAGTGTATTTCTCATTAGGTAGGAGATGTATTAGTTACGGAACCGCCACTGAATCGACACAAAAGCAACAAGGCAAGTAACCTCGTTACAGGATTTTTACGCGCGAAACCGACCTCCAAGAGGTCAGCACTTCGCAGCGCTAAAACAGTCAACTAAACGGAGGAACTTTTAGAGGTTGAATCTGAAATTCCAACCGCGTCAATCCCCAATACCGCTTGAATCTTTATCAAAAGGTAACAACGGGCAGCCCCCCTGCGCTGGACCTTCACAGGCAACTCCGACGCTCAGAGATATTTCCGCCTGCGACTCCGTCTGCGCTGATGAGTTCCCGCCCGGCTGGGTTCGAGACTCCTCTAACAGCATAAGGCTTTTTGTTAGCGCACCACAGTGAGCACTGCCGAGGCACCTTCACGCCGCACCTGAACCTCACGAGCATTCTCAGGCAGGGCACTCTCGGTTGAAACCCCTCCCGGCCAAAGGACCTTCAGAATCGCTGGGGCTTCAGTCGATGCCAGTACCAGTGCGGCCGAATCCTGCGACCCATAGCCGCCACCCGCATGGATTTCCCGCGCCGGCCCAAAACGCCCTTCCCGGCCCCATCGCACTTGGGCACCGATCGCTGATGGATTGTCCGCACCGCCTTCCAACCGCACCTTCAACCCCGGCCGACCTCCAGTGTTCCGAAACAGGCGCGTCGCACCCCGATTTTGACTGAGAGCCAAATCGGTCCGCCCATCGCCGTCATAATCCGCGGCGGCGACGGCTCGTTGTTCTCCCCAGACGATGACGCCCGAGCGAGTCCCGTCGAGGGGGCGGAAGGACCCATCCCCATGGCCCATCAGGATCAACCCTCGCCCCGCATCGAACCGGGAGGTCTCTGGCTCCACGCCAAAGAAATTCTGAGCCAGGGCCAGATCCTCTCGACCATCGCCATCGAAATCAGCCACCGCGACCCCAAACACCGGGGCCATCTGTGCTTCAATGGGCAGAGGCCGACGCTCAAAACGACCACCTCGGTTCAACAGCACCATCGAGTCGCCGGTGGATGCTTCGCGGCGGCGGAAATCCGCAGCCCGGGAGCCAAGGATGTCGTCAATGGAAGCCTGACCATAGGCGCGGAACGTGGGCAGACGCTCCGAGAGACCGGGGAATGATCGCCCCACGGTCTCGGCATCCCGCCACGGCAGCCATTTCTGACTACCATCATGCCAAAAGGCCTCGAGCAGTTCCAGCCGACCGTCGCCGTCGGCCTCTCCGTAATACACCCGAGCGGGCCGGGCCAAGTAGTCTTGCCAACGGGAATTACGCCCGAGATTGCCGAGCACCAAATCCATGCGCCCGTCCCCATCGCAGTCGACGGATTGGACCGAGTTCCACCAACCGCTCAGACCCTCGAGTCCCCACTCGCGGGTCCGATCTACCGGAACCCCTTGGACCCAAGCGTACACTTTCGGACTCCCCCAATCACAGGCCAGCACCAACTCCGAATTCCCATCCCCATCGAGATCCGTGAACACGGCCCCACTGACCAAGCCTACCGAACGGAACACCTCATTGGCGGCCGGGTGGGCTTTCCATCGGTCACCTTCACGGACCCAAAGCGCCGAGTCTGCCGCCTCGGGATAACGCCCCGGAATGCACCGTCCACCGACAAAGAGAACGAGGCTCCCAACTCCTCCCACCGCACCGGCGACAACGGGTCCTGACGATGCCACCGCTTCCGGCAGGAGCGGTTCCGAATCTGGGGCGCCGATGACCCGAACGCGGGCGCGGGGCCGCTGCGATCCCGGATCCTCCTGAGAAGCAATTCCGACCACCACCTCCCGCCGACCACCTCCTAGGTTGAGCCCGACGATGCCAGTCGTGTCCAAGGGCGACGGCAATGCCAAAACCGAATCCGCCTGTCGGGTCAATCCACCCCGACCGTCCCCGTGGAAAACGGCCGGCATTCCTCCGGCTCCACTTCCCACCAACAAGTCTTCAGCTCCGTCGCCATTGAGATCGAACCAGGCCAGTGCCGGACCCAACTCGCTCAACTTGCGCGACAAGAGCGGCTGGAGCTGGAAATCGTCGAAGGGAGGATCCTCATGGACATGGGCCAACACGGCGCTGGCATCGGTGAAGAGACTTTGGATGGATTCGAGCTTCGGAGTCAGAACCGACCCGGCTGAAGCGGATGAAGCGACCTCATCGACTTCGTACAGACAATCCGCTTCGACGCCTTCGATGCGGGAAAATCTCCCCGAGCGCCAATGCACTTCCAGCCTCATGGATCCGGTGGGCGCCGCGGCGAAAACCCGCAGGCCTTGGTCACACGAAAGATATCGACCCCCACTCATCATCTCCTGGCTTTGCAATGGCACTCGCCCGCCCAACAAACGGATTCGCGCACCGATGCCCCCGGTGTTCGGTGCAAGGCCGCGCAACCGCACCGCGACCCGAGGCGCCGTGCTGATGTTTTCATGGATCTCGGCCGGCCCTTGCAGCCGGTTCACCACCAAGTCGAAGTCGCCATCCTGATCGAGATCGGCCAAGGCCATGCCGTGCCGAATGGCCGGCAGGGACAATCCCCAGGCCCCCGCCATGTTCTGGAAGGTCAAATCACCGCGATTGCGGAACACGGCCATCGGCGTCTCCAGACGAGGGAAGCGGCGCAGGTTTTCCACGGCATCGCCCGAGGCGTCACGACCGTTGGCTCCGCGCACCGCCCGGAGGAGGTCGGCATCCAGCACGTCATGGTCATTGCCCGTGCCCACGATGAGGTCCTCGAACCCATCCAAATCCACGTCCACAAAGATCGGGCACCAAGACCAATCGGTGGCACTAATTCCCGCCATTTGCGCGATCTCCGCATAGGTGCCATCGCCACGGCCCAAGAAGAGGGTGTTGCGCGACATCTCCGGTCGGAACGCAGGATCATGCGTCGGCCAGTCGAAAGCGGTGAGGTGATTAGCGCGCTGACGCTGGCGGGCCGCCGGATCGGCCGAGAGCATGTCCACCACCACGAAGTCGTCGATACCATCCCGGTTGATGTCGGCGAAATCCACCCCCATGGAGGACATGGAAATCTGCCGGATGGCCTCGGGCATGACGGCCTGAAAACCCTTGCTGCCGGTGTTGCGCCAGAAGGCATCCCGCGAAAGCAGGAAGTCATTGCAAACATAAATTTCCGGCTGCAAATCCCCGTCGAGATCACGGAAAGCCACACTGAGACCCCAATCATGCGGGGCCTCCGTGAGGGCTTGGCCTCGGGCATCCATAAACGCTCCCGCCGTCCAAGAAATCGGGCCGAAGACGCCCCCTCCCTTGTTGCGATAGAGGACATCCACTTCCCCACGCTCGTTGACCATGACGCCGCCCCCACGGACCCGCGTGGCTCCAAACCGCGAAGACGGAACCGCGACGGGTTTTCCGTCCACGACCCGCAGGGACGGCTTGGCCCCATCGAATCCATCCCGATAAGTCGTCGTGCGGTAATTGGTTACATAAACTTCCGGGAGACCGTCCCCGGTGATGTCGGCCGCGGCCATGGAAGTCGCTCCCAGACGCCGAGCAAAACCGCTGTTGGTCGACTCCGTGAATCGGCCCAACGCGTCGTTGAGAAACAAGCGCGTGCCACCGCCCAAGGCATTCACCAGCAGGTCCAGATCGCGATCGCCATCCACATCCACCAAAAGGCATCCGGAGGATCGCTGACCCGAGCAATCCACTCCGGCTGTTTTCGCCGCTTCCTCAAAGCGCCATCCACCGCGGTTGAGGTACAACGCATTCGTACCCTCCAGGCTGCACAAGTAGAGGTCCGGCAGGCCGTCGCCATCGACGTCGCCCAACGCCACGCCCGAGCCATTTTCGAGGATGCGGTTCCGGGCCGCTGAAGCTTCCTCGAGGCGGTTGGTGAACTGAATGCCGGAGCGACCCGATTCCACCGCACGAAAGCCCGCACCGACTCCACCACCTGAAGCGCCGCGCACCGGCAGACGCCATCGCCGAAAACCCGGACCTGGCTGGCCCGCTTCCGCACTCGATGGAACCGACGCTTTTTCCGCCAAAACCAAGGGGATGATGAGCACGTCCGCTAACCCGAGAAATAGTAGCCGGGGCGCTGCCAACAATAGGGCATACGCACCGGTGGCCAAAGCACGCCTCATGGCCCCTTTCGATCTACGGTGGTGTTGCGCAAGATCATGAAGGGGATGCGATCGCGCTCCCAATTGGCCTTGAGGGGGTCAGGTACCGGACTGGGCCCATGAATGTGGGATCCGAGGACCAAGTCTTCATCGCCGTCGCCATCCAAATCGCCGCAGTCGAGAGTGAGCCATCGACCTGCCAGGCTTTCCTTGAAGGTGGCGGCTGCGAACCGGAAATTGCCGCCGTTCTCCAGGCAAACGAACCCTTCTTCCGGCGACTTGGAGTAGTCGGGAAAATACGAGATGGCGACAATTTCAGGGTGACCATCTTGATCGAAATCCCGAATGAAAGCCTTGAACGCCCCGTTGAGCGGATAAAAGAAACTCTCCTTGAACGTCAGATCCGGTCGACCCATGTAAACCCGGATGCCGTGATAGCGTTTGATGGGGGAGGCGTATTCTCCGTTGTCGCCATTGGTGACCACCAGGTCTGGACGTCCATCACCGTCCAAGTCGGCGACATCGAACGACGTATGCCCAAAGAGCGGAGATCGCTGGAATCCCACTTGCATGGAGAACTCCCCCGCTCCGCGGTTGAGAAAAATGAAAAAGGATTCGGTTTCCTGAGCCACCAGCACACCGATATCCGGGCGACCATCTTGGTTGAAATCGAGAACTTGGGCAGCAATGGCTCCGGGACGATCTAGCAGCACGTGTTCAGTATATTTTCCGCCTCCCAGGTTTTCATGCCAGGAGAAGCGCCCCATCACGTTGCCAAAGGCAGAGACGATCAAATCTTCCCGGCCATCGCCATTGAGGTCTTCGAGGATCGCTTGGGTCACCCGCGGGAGGTTGGTCAAGATCGGCGCCGCGGTGGCCAGTGAACCCAAAGTGCCGTCCCAACGCCGGACATCCGCCAAAGGCCGGTCGGACGGCATAAAACTACCGATCGAAGCCAGAAGGCCCATGCTCGATCCGAAGGAAAGGCCCACCGGCACATTGCCGATCTTTTGTGTTTGGCGCAGGGATCCGTCCGGACCCCGCAATTCCAAGGTCTTGCGCCGGGCGTCGCCGACAAACAAACGCCGATTCTGGGAATCGATCCGAACGAGGGTCGTCTCCGGGCCACCAGACTCAGCGGCGGCGGCCGGCTCGACCCGAAAGGATTTTAACCCCACCCGAATGGGCTGGGATCGCGCCTGCGGCAACGGCTTCTCCGGCGCGCTGGAGACGTAGTAATTGGTGATCGCCTTCCAGTCGGAGAGCGGAATGTAAGGCGTGGTGGCAAAGCGGCCGGAAGCCTTCAGAAGATCGGATTCAGGATGCCGATCGATGGACTGGGGCATGAATCCCAGCCGGATGGACATGCGAGGCAAGGTCTGTTCATACCAAGTGACCTTGTCGAGTTGATCGGGTTCAGGCTGAAGGTGACAACCCTGACAATGCAATCGGGCCAAGTCACGACCCTGAGCCAAAAATTCGGACGGAGATTCGGGCGGAATGAGCGGGACGGGCTGGGCTGGCGAAGCACCCTGCGGTTGGTCCGCGGCATGACTGAAGCCCGCCACCAGAAGCAGGACAAAGAAGGAGACAGGGCGTTCCAAGCCCTTCCAAATCCAATGCGAAAACCGTGATCCCATGGCTGGGTTTCGTTTCACCGAATCCGTTTCGGTACCTTGGACAACCACCGACCCAAATTGAAAAAGGGGACCGAGGTTGTCCTCGGTCCCCCCTGATTTAAGAACGGGTATTAACCGTTATTTAATGATCCGCGCGAACTGCGCATCGGCATTGGGAGTGAGCGTCAACGGGCTGACTGCTCCAGCGACGTCGGTCCACGGACCCTTGAGGCTGGCAGCGGACTGCAGCTTGCCACCACCGGTCCAGGTGAGGGTCAGCGAGCCGTTGGCGTTGCGAACAATGCTGGTGAACTTCGGAGCCTCATCCGCAGCCGGGATGAAGGCGATGTAGTCGATGTCACCATTGCCGGCGGGCAATGTGATACGCAGGGTCTTCTTGCCGCCCAGTTCCAGCACGGCCGGAACTTGGGTGCCCGGATTGGTGAACTGGAAGAGCTCCAGGTTGTCCCAACCCGCGGTCGCACGGCCGGGTTTCAGATCGGCCAGCGGCTTCAGGGTCTGGGCCTCGGTGCCCACACCGGCGGTCACCTCATCCAGAGTGAACTGGATCGGCGAGCCACCCGAAGAGGCAAAGCCGTACACCGAGTACTTCTTGGCCGGGGTCGGGAAGGTACGGGTGTAGTTCTGCCAGTCGCCAGCGTCGTTCCA
>JBDKKQ010000117.1:0-4912 GCA_039796015.1 Verrucomicrobiota bacterium | reverse complement strand
AGAGATACCCTCAATAACAGCCCCAACCGTTGCACCCTCTCCGTCGGCGAGCGGAGGGACTTGGATCTCGGGGGTGGCCAATGGTGTCGACATGACGATCGCGGCGAAGGCCAATGCGACGTTGGATTTGGCCGCCTACCTCTCCATCGCTGGATCCCCAACTCCCAACGTTCGGTGGGAGAAGCAGACCATCCAGAACCAGTTCGCCTTGGTACGTGCGTTCACCAATTCATCCAGTTTGGTTCTGGCGGCAGTGCCCACCAACGCTGGCATTTACCGCGTGACAGCGACCAACTCGATTGGCGGAACCACTGGGATGAGCAAGCTGATCGCACTGAACGTGGATCGGGTTTTGAGTGTGACCAATGGCGCGATGGTTTTCCCCGATGCCACCGTTGATCTCCCGATATCATTGGTAGGTTTTGGGGATGAGTCGGTGCTTTCTTTCACACTCCAAATCGACTCGGCCTACATCTCGACGGCCGCTGCCAATGTTGCCATGACCTTGGACTCGGCCCTCGCTGCCTCCACCACGCTCTCCTACCGCACCTCCGGATCCGTTGACGCGCCTCCAACGGCCGACGGAGCCGGCGGCAATCGTCTGAAAATGCAGGTGCTGGTTTCCAAGATCGATCCCACGAAGACCTTCTCCGTGGGAACCAACCGTCTAGGCACCTTGACTCTCAAAGCACAGGATATCTCCAGTATTGGTGTGATCCGAAGCGGAACGGCGAATCCGTCGCTGGAAGCAGCGATTCAGATTCTGGGCTCGGGCACGGTAGGTCCGGACTATCTGCCGCTGAGCATCGCCTTGACCAATGCGACCTTGACCTCTTTGGTGGCTGAGTCGGGTTCCGTGCGCGTGTTGGCCGATTCGTTGGAGGGCGACGTGGACGGGAATTTCGCGGTCAACGTCATTGATGTCACTGCCATTGGCAATGTCTTGGCGGCTGGTGCCTTCGGGAGCATCAGCACGCCCGTTCGCCAGAGCAGGCTCGATACAGCGCCCCGTCTGGCCTCGGGTGACACCAAGGTCAACCTCGCTGACTTGGTACAAGTCGCTCGGTATGCTGCCAAATTGGACGCTGCTCAACCGGCTGGGGGTCCGAGTGGCACGTTCGCCCTCAACGGGGGCATTACCGTTCCGAAGGTGCTCAGTCAGCAGAAGTCCTTGACTACGGCCAAGGTGCGGCGGATCCGCCTTGGATGGGCCGATTTGGTGGCTGGCCAGGAGGTTTGGGTTCCGGTGTTGCTCTCAGGATACGGAAACGAGAATGCCTTGGCGTTCAACGTGGAGTTCGATCCGGGCGTCATCGAGTATACCGGATTGAAAGCCGCGGCCGGGACTTCCCAAATGGAAAACAACCTCGCGGCCCAGGAAGGACGCGTCGGCGTCATTCTTTGGAAGGCTGCGGGTAAAGCAGTGCCATCGGGTGAGTGCTCAGTGGCTGAGCTGGGCTTCCGTGTCAAAGCCGCGGTCGGCAGTGCGAAGATCCGCTTTGGCAGCCGCCCGGTGGATTCTCTCATCGCGACCGTCGACGCCCAACCGGTGACGACCGTCGAGTTCGAAGGGGGCGAGTGGTCCATTGCCCAGCGTCGGCGTGTGGTGGGAGGGCAGATGGTTTCCCAACACATGGCCGCGGATCGTTGGAATGTGGAGCTGCAAGCAATCGATTCGGCTGGGGTTCCCGTTTCGGCGGTCAATCGTTCCATTCGAGTCCATTCGGCAAATCGTTTGGATGCGAATGATGCGGAATGGACTCCCGTCGGAGTCGCTCCGGAGGTAACGCCTTTGGGGACGTTGCGACTGCCGTTGCCTCAATCGGCAGACCAAGCATCGCGGTTCTATCGAATCCGCGAGGAATGAGTTGTTCGTTCTTGGATTCTGCTGGCGGGTCTTCGGGGCCGAATCCCGTGATCCGGTAGAGAAATCAAATCGGGTTATGTGAAGGTTCCAATTCACGGTGGCGCTCAATTTCAGGATTGAGCGCCTCCGCTCTGTATTCAGGGTTGGCACCTGTGACGACCACCCACGTCGGCAATACCCCGGTCCAATCCACCTTCTCGCTGCCTCTTGCCGCGCCTCCGTCGACTGCCCGCGTGGTCATTGTCGGAGGGGGCATTGTGGGGTGTTCGGTGGCCTACCATTTGGCCAAGGCGGGTTGGAAGGATGTCGTGCTGGTCGAGCAAGGCCTGCTCAGTGGCGGCACCACTTGGCATGCGGCCGGCATGATCGGGCAGTTGCGCGCCAGCAACAGCATGACCCAGATCAACAAATACTCGGCCCAGCTGTATCCCAAGTTGGCCGAGGAGACGGGGCATGACGTGGGATGGGTTCGTACCACCGGCCTGACGCTCGGGACCAACCCGGAGCGCATGACCCAGCTCCGCCGCACCGCTGCGATGGCGGAGGTGTTCGGGGTCGAGGCGCATCTCATTGGTCCCAAGGAAGCTCAAGAGCTTTGGCCGCTTATTCAGGTGGAGGATGTGCTGGGGGCAGTTTATTTGCCTGGCGATGGACGAGTGATACCCGGCGAATGCGCGGTGGCTCTGGCCAAAGGTGCCATGGCTCACGGAGCTGCGCTTTTCGACCGGACACGCGTAGCCTCGCTGCTCAATGCGCCCGGTCCGCATGGACGCCAGCGGGTCACTGGGGTGCGTTTGGAGAGCGGGCAAGAGATTCGCTCTGACTGGGTCGTGCTCGCCTGCGGCATGTGGGCCCGTCAGCTCGGTCTAGCCATCGGTGTCGACCTTCCGCTCTACCCGGTTGAACACCATTACGTCTTGAGCGAACCCATCGAGGGGGCCTTGCCGACGTTGCCGTGCGCCCGCGATCCGGATGCGGCGATTTACTTCCGCACGCTCGACGACGGATCCATCAAGCTCGGGGCCTTCCAGTGGCGCTCAAAGCCCTGGCAGATTGGAGACACCGTCCCGGGTGACTTTGCCTTTGGCCTGTTGCCCGACGACTGGGACAAGTTTTCCGAGCCCTGGGCGGCCGGGAAACACCGCATCCCGGCGCTGCGCACGGCGAAGTTTCCGAAGTTCGTCAACGGTCCGGAGAGCTTCACGCCCGACAATAATTTCCTGATGGGAACCCCGGCTGGCACCGAGGGGCTGTTCGTGCTCGCTGGGTTCAATTCGGTCGGCATCGCTAGCGCTGGCGGTGTCGGAAAATTCGCCGTGCCGTGGTTGGAGTCGGGCGAGATGCCAATGGACCTCTGGAGTGTGGATGTTCGTCGCTTCGTGCCCGCGCAAAATGGGCGGGATTACCTCCAGGCCCGTGCCGCCGAGGTGTTGGGGTTGCACTACCAGATGGCTTGGCCTAATCGCGAGATGGAGACATCGCGGGATGTTCGCGCCACGCCGTTGCACGCGCTGACCTGCGCCGCCGGCGCCTGCTTTGGGCAAACCGCAGGCTGGGAACGCCCGTTGTGGTATGCGCCCGCGGGTAGCGCGCCGGAGCTTCGTTACTCCTTCAGCAAACAAAACTGGGCACCGCAGGTGGCGGCCGAGGTGCGACGGTGTCGCGAGCAGGTCGCGCTGTTCGACCAGTCCACATTTGCCAAGTATGAGATTCAGGGGCCCGACGCATTGGCCAGCCTCGACCGGCTTTGCGGCAATCGACTCGATGTCCCGGTGGGTCGCATCGTGTACACTGGCTTGCTGAATGCCCGCGGCTCCTACGAGAGCGATGTGACCCTCGTGCGTGTGGCCGACGACTGTTTCTACTTCATCGCTCCAACCCAGCAGGTGCGTCACGACGCCGATTGGATCCTCCGCACTATTCCCCGGGAAGCTCAGCTCCGACTCACCGACGTGACCGACGTGTTCGGTGTGGTGTCCATCATGGGGCCGCAGTCGAGGGCTGTCTTGCAGCGGGTGACGGAGACCGACCTGTCTGCCACAGCGTTTCCCTTCGGTCACAGCACGGAGATTCGCATCGCTGGTGTACCATCACCCGTGAGGGCTCTCCGGGTGACGTATGTCGGCGAGCTTGGATGGGAACTGCACGGGCCTGCATCGTCGATGGCCGCTGTCTGGACAGCGCTGTCGGAGGCAGGGAAACCCGAGGGCATCGGCCCAGCCGGGACTTACGCCATCAACACTCTTCGTATCGAGAAAGCTTATCGCGCCTGGGGCCACGAGCTCTCGGTCGACGAAAACCCGTTCGAGGCGGGCTTGTCCTTTGCGGTGGACTGGAATCGGGACTTCCTGGCCAAACCCGCTTTGCTGAGCTTCAAAGGGGGCCCGCTGCGCAAGCGCTTGGTCTCTCTGGTTATGGGCTGCGACGACCCGACCGTGACCTTATGGGGCAACGAGCCCGTGTTCCGGGATGGGCGTTTGGCGGGATATACCTCTAGTGCCGCCTATTCGCCGACGCTCTCGGCTCCGGTGGCGATGGCGTACATCAAGCGTCCGCCCGAGGAGGCTGCGCTCGGCGTGGACACCGCGTGGCTCGAGGCGGGTCGGTACGAAATCCTTCAGGATGGCGTGAAGCGCCCAGCCCGGATGACCTTGCGCGCACCGGTAGACCCCGAGCGTGCGCGAATTCTCTGTTGAGCTCTTTTTAGAAATCCATTTCAGGCGTCTAAAGTCGCCTTCCGCTTCTGTTTCAGGGTTCTCAGTTGGCACCATCGCGAGCACTCTAACGACTCGCCTGATGACAACCCTTTTAGCTAGGGTGATTCAAACCCACGACCTTAGAAACAGCACGAGATCACCCGTATGCGAGCCCACCCATTGAATCGATTCCCCCATTTAGGAGTGGTCCTCGGGATCTGGATCCTAGTGATGGCCGCTCTTCCGGCCTTCGGCGCCCGGGTGCAAGAGTTGGCCCCTTTTCCGCCCACCTACGCCGATCCGGCAGTCCCCTTGTTACAACTGCCTACCGACTTCCGTGCCCGGCGCA
>JBDKKQ010000116.1:0-6015 GCA_039796015.1 Verrucomicrobiota bacterium | reverse complement strand
GCTCGAGGTTGTTGAAGCCGAGGCTGCGGGAGAAGTTGGGGTTCTTGAAGCTTTCAGTGACTTCGTAGCCGACGATCGGGTCAAACTGACCGATCTTGAAGTCAATGCCATTTCCAACCGGGGCGCGCAATGCAACGAATGCATTCTTGAGCGCGATCTGATTCGCAATTAGGCCCGGCATTGCTGCGGCATCAGGACCAAACATGGTCTCGAACCTGTAACCGGCAGACCAAGTACCCTCATCAATGGGCTTCTCGAGCTTCAGGTTGACGGTGTTCACGTTGAACCCATCTTGACGGCTACTGTCGGTGTTGACAAAGCGGTTGGCCACCGTGTGACCGGTGCCCAGGTTCCAGATGGCCGATGTGTCGACATAACCACTGAGGGTGGTCGAGCTGAGTGCGGTGTTGACCGGGTGGGATTCATCGGCCTGCACTGCAGTAGCTAGGCTCACCACGCCGGCGGAGGCCAAAGCCACTGTCCATTTGTTAAATTTCATCTTTTTCGGATCTCTACTGTTAGGTTTGACTACAATATGCGACTGACAGGCAGAGGAATACAGTCCTCGCGCCTCCCGCCAGTGTGGCGGATTTCAAAACGGAGAATAGGAATCGTTGGTTACGGCTTACAACACTTTTTTTTGCTTTGTTGGCGGTGAGGGTAGTGCGAGCTCATCTGGCTCCGGGTCAGGCTCTTCGCGTAGTACCCAACCTCGGTGCTAGGTTCCTTGGTTGGGTTCCGAGGGATCCGCTCCCGCTTCACCGCCAAGAACTGCCAGTATCCACTGGCCGATGGTCGTCACCAACTCGCACACCTCGCAGTTGGCGAGCACACCTACGAAGGTCGCGTCGCTGGGAGCACGTCGAACGCCGCCCTTGCCTGGCCGCACGCCCATCGCTGCCGACTGGCGCCAACAGGCGCCGTGTGAAGGTGGAGCTGATGCCCTCGAAGTCCTGTAAGCCAGAGTCCCCCCATCAACGTGCAGACCGCCGCCATGTTCAGGACCGGGGCCTTGCAGTGGTAAAGATCGTGGTCGCTGCACTTGTCCGGAAGGCTATACAGGCTCAGTCAGAGGCTGCGGAGAGCCGGGACTTTTGCGACAGCCATGACTTCGCGGTCATGGGTATAAATAATCGATAAGTTAATAAATTAATAATATTTTAACAGTAAAATATTTTTTAATAGTTAACAAAATATCTAAAATGTACAATATGTAATATTTTTAATTAATTACAAATCCTGAATTACCCGACGCAACTCGGACGCAATCTGGTTCTGGCGCTCAAGGGACATGACCGGCGAGCCGTTCTTCTCGGTGAGATAGAATGTGTCAATGGCCGCCCCTTTTTCTGTAACGATCTTGGCAAGGACAATATTGAGTCCGAGTTCGCTGAGTGCCTGAGACAGGGCGAAGAGCAGGCCTACCCGGTCTTCGGTTTCTAGGTCGATGATGGTGGTTCCATTGGGAGCCGAGCTCTCAAATCGGATATTGGGCTCCAAATGTTCGCCCGCCAGGGCCTGGTAGAGGGGGCGGGTCTGGGCAGCAATTTTCCGGACGGCGGGTCGGACGTCGGTGCCCTTGGCGAGGACATCCCGGATGAGCTTCTCGAAGCGTTCCCGCACGGAGGGGTCGGGTGCGGCCCCGGTACGGGCGTCGGTGACATAGAAGCTGTCGATCACAACGCCGTCGGAACGGGTAAAAATTTGTGCGGAAAAGATGTTCAGCCCAGCGGCGGTGAGAGCCCCTGTGAATTTTGTGAATAACCCAGGCCGGTCCCACGTGCAGAAGTGGACACGAGTCCATCCACGGTCTTTCTCCTCGTTCCAGAGCACGGCCGGCTCTAGGGCTCGGTCTTCTTGAGTGAGTTGGAGGTGGATGAATTGGTGGACGAGGGTCAGATCCCGGGCGATTTGCCGCGGTGAGTGGATTTGAAAGTATCGGGCGGGTAACCCCTCGAAATGGGCCGCGAACTCCTCCTCCGAGAAGGTCTTGGGCAGAAGGCTCTGAACTTGTTCGCGCAGCAGTTGGCGTTGCCGGATTTCGGCCTCAATGAATTCGGTGGTGCCTTGGAGTGCCTGTGTCGTCTTCAGATGGAGGGTCAGGAGCAGGGAATCTTTGAAGCCGTTCCAGAGTGTGTCGCTCGTGCCCATCGAATCGGCGAAGGTGTGCAGGGTGAGTAGGTCAAGATTCTCCGTTCCTTGGACTTGGGCGGCGAAGGTTTGGATGACTTCCGGGTCGTCGAGGTCCCGCCGCTGCGAGGTCTGCACCATGGTGAGGTGATGCTCGATAATGAGCGAAAGTGTGTGGGCGGTGGTGCCGTCAAGTCGGAACCGCTTGCAGACTTTCAGGGCCAGTTCAGCACCCACCAATTCATGGCGTCGTCCCGGGAAGGCCTTGCCGCAATCGTGCAGCAGTAGCGCTAGGTAGAGGACAAACGGGCGCTCTACGTTGCGGAAGAGTTCGGTATAGCCAGCGAAGGGCCGAGCCTCGGCGCCCCAGACTTGGTCGAGTTTGGCCACGCAGGTCAGCGTGTGCTCGTCTACGGCGTACTGGTGGTAGAACTCGTGCTGCACCAGGTTGGTCATCTTGCCGAACTCGGGCAGGAATCGGCCGAGCAGACCCATCTCGTGCATGGCCCGTACATAGGGAGCCACATTGCCACGCTGGTTGAGGATCTCGAGGAAGGTGGCCTGGTAGTGCGAATTGGCCTTGAAGGATCGATCGACCAGCGACACCTGCTGACGGAGTAATTGGGCTAGGTCCGGGTGGATTTGCAGCCCCCGTTTCTGGGCCTCTAGGAAGGCCCGGAGAATACGGCCTCGATCCTGACGGAGGATGCCCCGGTCCACCATGTGGAGCTGTCCATCCAAGATTCGGAATCCATCGAACTCCTCTGCGGGGGCTGCGCCGCGTTTGGGTTTTCCACCTTTGGTTTTGCCTGTCTTTGACTTTCCCGGGCTGGGGACCAGCGCCAGTCGCTGTTCTAGGGTGCGGGTGGTGAGGTACAGGTTGCGGGCGTGGGTGTAGTACTCCCGCATGAAGGCTTCGGTGCGGGCCCTGGGCGATCGGTCAGAAAATCCCAGACCCAGCGCGACAGCCGGTTTAACAATCGGGGTCAGGGTTTCGGCGGCCCGGCCGGCGACGTAATGCAGCTCATTGCGGGTGCGCAGCAAGAAGTCGTAGGCCGCTTCCATTTGCTTGCGGTCGGAGGCGCTGAGGAACTCGGCTTTCTGGAGGTCCATGAGCGAACGGGTCCCGTGCTTGAAGTAAGCCATCCAGAGGAGGTTCTGAAAGTCACGGAGGCCGCCGACGCCGTTTTTGACGTTGGGTTCCTGCAAGGCCGGCGAGTTGCCGTATTTGGTGCGGCGGGTGGCCTGGTCGGCCAGTCGTTGGGCGATGTATTCGTCTTCGTGGCGGCGGACGCAGTGCTTCTGCACTTCGCGTTGGAGTTGTTCGAAGAGGGGTTCGTCGCCGGTCACCCGGCGGGCCTCGATGAGCGCAGTCTTGGCCTGCATGTCTTCATTGGCCAGGCGGACGCAGTCTTCCACCGTACGCACGGCGTGACCGACCTTGAGTCCGATGTCCCACAGGGTGTAGAGCAGCCCTCCGGTCCACTCGGCGAGGGTCTTCAGTTCCGCACCCTCGGGGCTAAGCCCGTCGGCGTGCAGGAACATTAGGTCGATGTCACTGAAGGGATTGAGTTCACCGCGTCCGTAACCGCCAAAGGCCACCAACGTCACCTTGGGAGCTTTTCCCGTGAGAGCTGGGAAGACGCTCTGGATGGACGTCCACAATTTTCGGATGAGCACATCCATCATCGCCGATCGTGCGCGGCAAACGTCGAGTCCGCTGGCGCCGCCCCGATGCAGAAGGTGAAGCCGATGGCTCTCGACCTTCAGAAAGCGCTTGTATCGGGGGAGTTCGTCGGCCGGTTTGCTCAGGGGCGGCAGCACGAGCAGCTTGCGGGCGCTTTCTTCGATCTTCGCAATGAGGGAATTCATCGACCCCCCAACCGTGAGCCGATTGGCTGGACCGGGCAAGGGCGTCGCTGGAGTCATGGTGCTCCAATCATCGGCTCATGCCTTGTCAGCTGGGGTTAGGCTCGCCACCGTTGCCCCTCAAACATGTCGCCGCTGCCCTATGAAATTGCCCTGGCCCTCCGCTACCTGCGGCCTAAGCGGACCTTTGTCTCGATCATCACACTCATTTGCGTGCTGGGGGTGACGCTGGGGGTGGCGGTGCTAATGATCGTGATCGCTGTGATGACCGGCTTCGGCGAGCAGCTGAGGGAGCGCATCCTCGGCTTCAACGCCCATTTGCGAGTAGAGGCCATCGGCAAACCCTTGTCGGATTGGCGCACGGTCGCCGCGACGATTTCTTCCAATGCCTCGGTGCGGGCGGTGGCTCCCTATGTCCACACCCAGGTGCTCATGGAAACCCAGCCGGAGAAGGGCAATCCCCGCCCGTTCGCGCCGGTGCTGCGAGGTGTAGACCCGCTCCTCGAGCCACGGGTCTCGGAGGTTCCGGCGGGCATGATCTCCGGGAGCTTCGATGTCGGACCGAACAAGGTTCTCATTGGCGTTTCGTTGGCCGAAGCCTTGGAACTCAAGGTGGGGGACTCGCTGGCGGTCTATTCGCTCCCGGCCTTGAAGCGGATGCATGAGGCCTGGGAGGCCGGGCGCAAGGAGGTGGATCCTCCGCAGAAATTTCACGTCGCCGGAGTCTTTGATGCCGGCCTGTACCAGTTGGAAATGTCCTCGATGCTGACCGGCCTCGGAGACGCCCAGGATTTGCACGGCATCGAAGACAACGTCACGGGCATCACCGTCATGCTGCATCAGCCCGACATGCCCACGACGACCGGAGTGCGCCAGCAACTCAACGCGGCTTTGGGAAGCGAGTTTCAGGTCATCTCTTGGATGCAGGACAATCGCCAACTCTTGGGCGCGTTGGTGGTGGAGAAGAACATGATGTTCTACCTGCTGTTCTTCATCGTGATCGTGGCGGCCTTCGGAATCATGAGCGCGCTTATCACCTTCGTAGTCCAGAAGACCCGCGAGATCGGTATGCTCAAGGCGCTGGGGGCCACGCCGTCCCAGGTGGCCCTGGTGTTCTTGTCACAGAGTCTGGTGGTCGGTGTGGTCGGTGTGATCAGCGGTTTCGCGTTGGGCTGGACCGGGATCCGATTCCGCAATGACTTCCTCCACTTCATGAACGAGACCTTCAACCTCGACCTCTTTCCCCCGGAGCTCTACCAGTTCCGAGAATTGCCCGCCCGGATCGTGACGTCCGATGTGGTGATCATTTGCGGGGGGTCGCTGGTGATCTGCCTGTTGGCCGGGATTGTTCCCGCGCTGCGTGCCGCTTGGCTTCAACCTGTTCAAGCCCTTCGCCATGAGTGAGTTGCTCGTTCAAGCCCAATCCATTCACAAGGGGTATTCCCTGGGCCGCCGCCGACTCGAAGTCCTGCGCGGCGTGGATCTCTGCGTCGAGGCCGGTGAATTCTTGGCGTTGAGGGGGGCTTCGGGGGCGGGCAAGAGCACCTTGTTGCACCTCATGGGAGGGCTGGATCACCCGGATCAGGGAACGATTCAGATTCGAGGGGTGGCTCTCCAATCGTTAGGTCCTGCCGAATTGGCCCGGTATCGCAATCGGGATGTGGGGTTAATTTTTCAGGCCTTCCACCTCATGCCGGAGTTTGATGCGCGCGAGAACGTGGTGCTCCCGGGGCGAATGGCTCGGCGTCCGTTGGCCGAGGTGCAGGCCGAAGCCGACGCCTTGCTCAAGCGGGTGGGGTTGGCTGATCGACTGGATCATCGGCCCGGTGAGTTGTCCGGGGGGGAGCAGCAGCGGGTGGCCATCGCGCGGGCCCTCATCAACAATCCCACGCTCATCTTGGCCGATGAACCCACGGGCAATCTCGATTCGAAGACCGGCGAAGAAATTGTCCAGTTGCTCCTAGAGATCCGGCGGGAGCGGGGAGTGACCCTGGTGGTAGCGACGCATGACTCTCG
>JBDKKQ010000115.1:0-2830 GCA_039796015.1 Verrucomicrobiota bacterium | reverse complement strand
CATGAAAAATGAACTCGTTGCTGAAGAGTCCGTCTGGGTTTTGAACTTGGAGCAAATGGAGTCCGGGAATGGGCAGAGTGGTCAATTGAATGAAGACCGTCTCTTGGGGCTCCAAGGCCACGGAGCCCGTCACGCGTCGACCATCGACGAACAAACGGGCGTTCTCGCGGAAGTGGCGGCCGCTCAACTTCATGCGCGCATGGCCGGGGTACAGGATCGGAAACTCTTGGCGACCGCTTTGTTTTTGAATGGGACCTCGCGTCCACAGAGCGGGTTGCGGGTGGTCTGCGTCAACCTGAGTGCCGAGGCGAGCCGTGAATGTTCCGACGAAATGCCCCCCAGCCGCCATCGCGATCAAATCGGAGCGTGCGAAGGTTTTTCCAGCGCGATTGCGATCGAGATAGCTTCCGGTTTTGGCGTTCCCTTGGAATTCGAGCGCCATCGGGGTCGCCTTGCCTTCGGTCATCCAGACTCCCTCGCCTTGAAGCACAACGCTCCCCTCCGCAGCTGCCTTTTCTAGAGAATCCAAGAGGCTCGCTGTGAACGCAGCGGAGGCGGTTCGCTGATCCAGGGTCACCTGCCGGGCAAAGGCTCCGGAGAAACCGGTGCTGCCCTCAAGGACCATGTTCCAGACCGGGTCGAAGCGTTTGCGAGCACCCCAAGCGAACTGCCAGATAGAGCGTTCGGGGGCGCCTCGTTCGGCGACGCTGCGGTAGAAGTCGAAGTCGATGATGTTGAGCCTGCCCTGAGGCAGGGTGAACCAGCGATCGTAGGCGCCGCGCCAAGTGGGGGCGTCCATGCCGGTGCCGGGGGTCTTGGTGCTGGTCCAAAACGGCATGCGATGGCAGTCGCCACAGACGTTGGGCTTGGATTTGGCGGGGTCGTTGTCGCCGTCGATGTGGAAGAGTTTGAACCCGTTCCGGGCCTCGGTGGAAAGGGCGTCGTCGAACGCGCGTCGTTGGGCCGGAGGATAGGGCACCGCCAAAAGGAATAGGGCCATTGCATCGCGATCCGCGGCCGAAAGTCGTCCGAGCTTTTTCTCATCATTCCGTTTCGAGTCCCCTTCTTGACTCATCGTTGCGGCCAGACCGGCGTCGATAAGATGACGGGCGCTGGATTCTTGTGAATCAATGCGGCTGTTGGGTGGGACAACGGTGTGGAGGTGCGCCGAGTTGATCCCGCCGTACGGGTCGCCGAGGGTGCCGTCCCAGTGGTAGGGCTCCGTCTCACGGAGGCCGCGAATGGGCATGGTCAAGCGGGGCATGATTTGGTCGCCGCCGGTCACGATGGGAGTCTTGAGGACCCAGAGCAATTGGTCGGTATGCCCGTTGGGGTGGCAACTGGCACACGAGAAGGTTCCGGTGGTGGAGGAAGACGCGGTCTCGAATGCGATGCGCCCCCGCTTCACCTGCGCATGGGTCGGGTCGGCGAGCACGAGGGTATCAATCACCTCCAGCTTCGAGGAGCGCGAGAGGTCCACGAGGGAAACGGTGTCGGCGGCGGCATTCAGCACCCACGCCCGCGACGGCTTGCCATCGGCACTGCATTCCAGCGCGATTCCCTGAGGCACAGCGCCCACGGTGACGCGTCCAAGGATCTTCCCCGTGGCGGCATCGACGGTGAAGAGTTTGTCCGAGCCGGCCGCGGACACCACGAGCGTGGAATCGTCGTTGCTGATCTGAATGGCGTAGGGCGTCGCGAGGGCTAGGCCTTCTCCGGGGTGCTGAGGAGGCAGCGGTTCGAGGTCAATGAAGGTCGGCGGGTTGGCTCGACCAGCCTTGAAGGGGATGCGAGTAATGCGGTTGAGGAATGCGCGGTTTTCCAACTCGGCCAAGCCCTGTTTGCGCGTCCCGGCGCGTCCGTTGACATCATTGCGCGCATCCGTCTGTGCAATGTAAGCCACCCCGTTCGAGTCTACGGCCAGTCCGTAGAGCAAGGTTCCCAGTGTGTGGACGGTCTCGACGAGTTGGTCGGTTGTTGTATCGAACACGAACAAGTCGCGATCCGGCACCTTGGGATTCTTGACGATGTCCACGACGTGGCCCAAGGAAAGCACGTTGTTAGTAGCGATGGAGTGGTTCCAGGCGTTGAACGTCACGAGGTTGCCGTCGGGCTTGCCTGTGCCGCCAGAAAGCTGTGTCTGGTTTCCGGACTCGAACGGGATCACATAAAGCCTCCCCGCGCGCACCAAAATCGCCCGCGGGTCTTGCGCGGGAATATCCAATCGCTGGATCACGGTGCGCCGGGCCACGTCGATCACCGCGATTTGGTTCTCGGAGGACAGCGCAACGTAAGCCTTAGCGTTGTTGGCGAAGGCGATGCCCACCGGCTCATCAAAGCGCGTCGCCTTGGTGGCTGAATCCAGGTCTTGCACCGTGGCGATGACTTGCAGGTGCGTCGGGCTCGATGGATCCGTGTCGATGACGCTCACCGAATCGGAGACATGATTGGCGACCCACACTTCTTTGCCGTCGGGTCGGGCCGCTAGGGAGACCGGTTCAATGCCGACGTGGATGCGGGTGACGATCTTTCGGGTGCTGGCCTGGATGACATCGACCGTGTCCGCCGGCGTGTTGGCCACGAAGACGAAGCCGCCAGCGAGGGCGATAGGCGACACTTGCGGACTTAGGAACGTGGGGTGACCCACGGCGGCACAGACCTCTAGGTTACCCCAAACGACGAGCAAAGCGGCACTCAAAGCGCGAAGGGTTTGTTTCATCGTTAAAAACCTGAGGATTGCGGTGGGCCGGTTGGCTCAGTGCCTGCCATCGGCTATTTAATCCGATCGGGTGGGACCGGCGGCATACTCCGGAAGCCGGCGGTGGTGGTC
>JBDKKQ010000114.1:0-2601 GCA_039796015.1 Verrucomicrobiota bacterium | reverse complement strand
TCGGCTGCGACCAACCGGCATCGAGGGACGCATTGGCTGCGGCTCGGGCTTCGGGGGAGCCCACCTTGCGCGAGGCCAGACGGAGCACCGCGGACTCGGCCAGCGCTGAGGCGGGTCCCTCGGCCTCGGCGGCGACGGCTTCAAACACGCCGTGGACTTGATCGAGTTTCGGCGCATTTCGGAACGCGTTGGCGGCCTTCTCAGCGAGGTTGTTCTCGGACTTCGTTGCCTGAACTTTAGGCAAGGCCGTGAGCACGGCACGCCAGGCGTCGGGGTCCACCGTCTTGACTAGCGCGATGACGGCCTGCGCTCGGGCCGCATCGGAAGTCTCGGCCGCGTTGGCAGCGCGTACCAGCAGTGGCACGGCCTTGGTGGGGATTTCTTCCGACTCTGCCAATTGACTGGCCACCGCTGGTAGCAAGCTGGGTTCGGAGGCAGCCCGGCTGAGAAGAGTTTCGAGGGCGTCACCGGCGGGAATGCGATGGCGGGACAATTCGCGCCCTATCAACGCCGCCTCGCTGGCCTCGGCGCGGTTCAGTTGGGCCTTCAGTGCTGTGGCGATGCGAGCGGTGCCTTCCCACGACTCCGGTTGGTAGTAAGGCCCACGGGTATCCGGGCGAGTGCCCCAGGAATCGCCCTTCCACGGTCCTTCCTGAAAATGCAGGCGGCACAACGCAGTGATTAAGCCGGCGCGGCGGGATTCTACTTTTTCGGACGACAGTCGCTGGATGAGCGCATCGGCCACGCCGGGCTGATGCAGGGATTGCAGCACCCTCAAGGCGGCGGTGCGCACCTCGGGTTGGTCCTTCACCCGGTCGATCACCTTCAGGCAGGCCTCCACCGCAGACACATCACTCAAGGCCCTTACGACCGCGTGGGCGACGATGGGATCGGCATCGGCCAAATGGCTCACGAGTGCCGGAGCCGCGGCCGGTCCGACTAAGCGCGAGGCGCTGTTGGCGGCCGTTCGGCGCACCACCGGATTCGCGGAGTTGAGGAGACGCTCGAGTAAGTCTGGTGAAACGAGTCCGCGCGGTTGGGCCGAGCCGGCGAGCGCATGCAAAATGGCCGAGGCCAATACTTCGTCGCTCATCATGCGCGGTAGGCGGCCCTTCGATTCCTGCGGAAAGCCAAGAACCATGGCATTCACCGCGGCGACGCGGGAACCCTTGCTGGCAGTTTCATCGGCAACCACATCGCGCAAGAGCGCCAGCACCGAGTTCCGGTCTACGCGGGCCGCAGCGGTCCGGCGGAGCAGAGACCGTTGGGCTTCGAGACGGCGGCGGTGGCTGGGGGAGCGGAGGGCTTCGACGAGTTTCTCTGGCGACAGCGACTCGAAGTTCGGCATGGCCGGCGGGGTGTAACCCTTCGGGCTCACCCGGGCGATGAACCCGACTTCCGGGCCGACCCAAGTGAAGGATGCCCCTTTCCAACTGGCGGCATAAACCGCGCTGTTGCCGTCCACATCGAGGTCGGTCACGCGAGGCAGTCGAAGAAATTCCTCCTGGCTGGCAGTCATGGTGGCTCCCTTCGGAGTCAGTCGGTGGTGATAAACCCAATCGCGTCCCCAATCGGCGGTGAAGGGAGCGTTGTTCCAGCGGGCGGGCAGACCGGGTTCGTCGATCCAGGCAGCCCCGCATCCGGAGCCCCCGCCGTAGTCGGCCAGCGGTTGGATGATCTCGTCGCCAAAATTTTTGAAGAGGCGTGGGTAGCCGTGTTGCGTGCGCCCGCTGAAGTGGTGGAGGCGAATGTCCCAACCGCCGCCGTCATTGGTGTTGTCCCGCGTGAAGCCTTCGAGCTCCGGGCTCAGGGCCACCTCCAAAATATTGCGGGTCCCGTCGGCCCAGGTCTCCAAACCGCTGCCGTCAGGTCGGAACCGCACCACGCCCCCGCCGCGCATTTGCAGACGGGTGCCGTCGGTGCCCACGGCTTCCATGAAGCCAAAGTCGCCGATGGCCGCATACAGCCAGCCATCGATGCCCAAGGTCAGGCCGTTGGATCCGTGGTCGGCCGGCCGGTCCTTGAAGGTCCAGCCGATGCCGCGGATGAGCGTCTGCTTCTCGTCGGCCACGCCATCGCCGTTCTTGTCGATGAACACGCTCAAGTCGGGCGGGTGCAGCAAGTAGAGCCGATCGTGATCCCAGACGAGCCCGCGCGGCGAATCCACATCCGCCACGAAGGCCTTCACTTCATCGCCCTGACCGTCGCCATTAGTATCTCGCACGCGCAGCACACGGCCCAAGTGCGGCTTGCGGTCGAGCGACCCGTTGCCGTCACTGGAGACATAGAGTGTTCCGTCGGTCGCGGCCGCCACGAACACCGGGTAATTCACGGCCGGTGGCGTCGCGAATATCGTCACCTGGAACTCGGACGGGGCGCTCACGTCCTTCATCAGGCCCTCGACCTTGCTCGCGATGACTGCCGGCAAGTGGGTCAATTCTTCCGGCGTCGGTTGCCGATCCTTGGCGGTGAAGGTCTGGGCCCCCAGAGGTGGCAAGGCCAGACCGAGAGCGGCCAGAAGACTGAGTCGCGAAAGAGGAGAAATCATGGCGAGCGGTCATAATGCCGCTTCGCCCTCACCGCTGGCAATGGTCGGACGCC
>JBDKKQ010000113.1:0-6777 GCA_039796015.1 Verrucomicrobiota bacterium | reverse complement strand
CGGCACGCTCACCCACGACCCCGCCTAATTATCCCCTCGATAAACCCCTTCGAAAAACCCACTTAAAAGCATTGTCAAACCAGCTACCTTGCGTCACAAAGTACTTATGACGACAAGCTGGCCTTTCCTCGCTTGCACTATGGGATTCCTCCTGTTGCCCACCATCTTGCTCACGCTGCGATGGATCAGAGCGAAGTGGATGCCATGGTGGGCCGTCGCCCTCATCACCCTGACCGTCGGGTGGGCCCTGGCCTTCGGCGCAGCAACCACCGCCGACCGACCCGCCGAACAATCCGGGGCCCCCGAATTGTTCGCACTGATGTTCGGTTGGCTGTACGCCCTCCTGTGGCTCCTCCCCCACCTCACCCTTTACGGTGCCATCCGCTGGGTACTGCGGGCCCTCCGACCTAAAACACCCACCACCGAACCGCGACACCCGGACATCGCCTGAACAGCGCCGACCCATCGCACCCGGATCCCCCGACTGCTTCCCCTGACCCTCAGCCATGACTGCAATCCCCAGCCTCCTTGCCCTCGGACTCGCCACCGCTGTGTGCGGCTGCAACCCCGCCCCGCGCATTACCGTCCAGAACGACTCGCCCCACACCTTGAGTAACCTCGTCGTCTCCGGTGCTGGCTTCTCCGAGCGCCTCCCCACCATGGATCCCGGCGCCCAACACCGTTGGACCGTCACGCCTGGTGGCGAATCCAGCCTCGGCCTGCGCTTCGATGCCGCTCAACGAACCGTGGACTCCGGAAAACAAGGCTACTTCGAACCCAAAGGCCGCTACCGAATTGAGGCCGTCGTCCATCCCGACCTAAACGTCTCGGTCACCACCAAGACCTCCTGGTTCTGATCAGCCCCACTTCCCCAAGAATCCATGTCAGACTTCTTTGACAATTGGGTCGTTCAAATGCGCAAGGGTGTGCTCGAACTCTGCATCTTGCGAACCCTCTCGATCCGCGAACGCTACGGCTACGAACTTGTCAAAGAACTTTCGCAGGTACCCGGGATGGGCCTTACCGAAGGCACCCTTTACCCCCTGATGTCCCGCCTCAGACTGGCCGGTCTGGTCAGCACTCGCCTGGAAGAATCGTCCAGCGGCCCCGCCCGCAAGTACTACTCCCTGACCTCCGAAGGACTTCGCACCCTAGAGACCATGAACGTGTTCCTCGAAACCCTTCAGCACAGCACCCAACAAGTCGGAGTCCGCTCATGAACACCTGGACCCCCAGCGCCCGCGCCCTCCTCCAACGCCATCTCGACCAACACCGCGCCCGCTTCGCCGCCGATGGAGCTGAGGCCGATGAAGTCGTCGCCGATTTGCGCGACCATGTCGAACGCGAGGCGTCTTCGCTAAACTTGTCCGTGGTCACCGAGTCGGATGTCCGACGCATCCTTGCCCAGGTCGATCCCGGCCTGCTCGAGAGCCCCACCCCTCCTACCCTCTCCACGGCTCCCAGCCAAGCCCAGGAACCGTCTCCGCCTCTCAAAGGCCGATCCAAAAAAAGTTGGCTGTGGTTAATCCTCA
Source organism: Verrucomicrobiota bacterium (assembly GCA_039796015.1). GTDB lineage: Bacteria > Verrucomicrobiota > Verrucomicrobiia > Limisphaerales > UBA9464 > SXXZ01. Next base: position 5,245 of record JBDKKQ010000113.1, on the reverse strand, counting down.
GGGCCTTTCTGGGCGTTCTATTACCCTTTGGAACACTCCTCTTCGAATGGGCAGAACACCCCTCGGCCGATGACCTACTGGATCCGATTCCTACCCCGTTCCACATCCTGCTCATCGCCTTGGTTCCGTTAACCAACGCCCTGGGCCTTTGGTTTTTCGAACGCTCTTCACACCCCCTGCCCCGATGGTTCGCCTGGATGCTTTCTGCTTCCTTGGGCATCTCCGGGGCTTACGCGGTGGCCTACGCCCCGATCACGCCATTGGCTGCATTCGGCATCGTCTTCTACGGCCTGGGGCTCATCCCGTTGGCCCCTTTGATTTCGTGGATTTTCGGCCTCTGCCTTCGATCGGCTGGTCGAAAACGCGCCAAAGCAAACTCGGTCCACTGGCCCAAACATACTTGGACGGCCGCGGTGGGGTCGTTGCTGGTCTTGGCCGCGCTGGCGCTGCCAGAGTTTTTCACCCTGCGGGCCTTGCGCGAAGCCATTGATGCCGACGAACCCGCCGACCGCCGGGCGGCCATCCGGCATTTGCGCAATTGGGATACCCATGACGCGCTGCTGCGCGCCTGCTACGGAAAACGACGCCAGATTTGGGACAATGCCTTGGACCCATTCGAGAATCGCAAGGCTCGGCCTTTCACCGTCACGCCGGAGGCCGCGCAAGCCGTCTATTTCCAAGTCACCGGGCGCGCCTTCAACGAAGTCCGGCCCCCACTCGGTTCCCTGCGGGGCGTCGGTCGCGAGGTGTTCCAGAATTTCGAGTGGGACCCCTCGATCGGCGGTGAGGCGGTCGCCGGCCATGTGTCCGGCCTGTCCCTCCAGTCCTCACGCCTCGATGTCACCAGCAACGCCGACGACGGCTGGGGCTACACCGAATGGATCCTCGAATTCCGCAACGACCACGCGTCGCGCCAACGCGAGGCCCGGGCCGAAATTCAGTTACCCCCCGGTGGCGTGGTCTCGCGCCTGACCCTTTGGGTTTATGGCGAAGAACGCGAAGCCGCCTTCGCCGGACGCGGTGAGGTCCGTGCCGCCTATCAGCAGGTGGCCGTCGCCCAGCGCCGCGACCCCGTCTTGGTCACCACCTCCGGCCCCGACCGCGTGCTCATGCAGTGCTTTCCGGTGCCTCCCAAGGGCGGCACCATGAAAGTCCGCCTCGGCATCACCGCACCGCTCACTCCGCTCGGAGCCCAAGAAGTCGCCTATGTATGGCCCCGCATCGTCGAACGGAACTTTGCCTTCGCCGAGGCCCTGAAACATCTCGTCTGGCTTGAGTCCCCACAAAAGATCCTCAACCCACCGTCCGCTTGGGGTTGGACCAGCACCGGCACCAACAGCCTGACAGCAACCATCCCCGTCTCGTGGGGGCCCCACGCGTTTCCGACCCTAAAACTGCATCGCAAGTCCGAGGCCACCAGCCAGTGGAGCATCGACGACCGTTCAACTCCGCCCGCCGCCGTGCGACAAACGATCTCCTCTGTCACGGCACCTTCCCGAGGAAGATTGGCAGTGGTGATAGACGGTGGCCGGGATGGACGCGATGGCTGGCAAGCTCTCCGGCAGTATCTGGCTTCAACTCAAGCCCGAGGCGACTTGCGCCTCTGGGTTTCCGAGGACGGAATCCGCGACGCGGCAACCATCAACGAAGGCCCGTTCAAAGCCGCCGTCGAGCAGATGGAGCGTAACACGCCGCAGTTCGAGGGCGGCCACGATCCGCTCCCCGCGCTCGAGGCCGCTTGGGGTTGGGCCTCGCAACAAGCCGGCGGCACGGTGCTTTGGATTCATGGCAACGTGCCTGTTCTTTTGGGCGACCCCCAGTTGATCACCCAGCGACTCCAGCGAGGAGAAGCCACCGGAGCCCGACTGGTGGACCTCCAGGTCACGGCCGGGCCCCATCTCGCCGGCAAGGAATGGTCCTCACAAACCCTGTATGAGTCTCTGCCCCGACTCGGCACTTTGGACGACGACTTGAAGCGGTTCCTCGACACCTGGACAGGGCTGACTCCCGAGTGGCATTGGCGCCGAGAGCGATCCGAAACCGGGAACACGAACGGGCCCACTGCTTCGCGCCATCTCGTCCGTCTCTGGGCCCGCGATCAAATCAACCAACTGCGCCGAGAGCGCAAAACCTCGGAGGCCGTCGCGCTGGCCGGTCGCTGGCAATTGGTCACTCCCGTCAGCGGCGCCGTCGTCCTCGAGACCAAAGCCCAATACAAGGCCGCCGGTCTCACCCCGGTCGATCCCCTCACTACCCCGGCCATCGTCCCCGAACCTGAAACCTGGGCACTCATGATCGTCGGCACCGGGGCATTGGCCTTGTGGCAACGACGTCAAAAACGCCGACCCTGACCGATCCCTGCACCGCTGCCTGCCGTGTTCCCAAACCGACGCCACACCCCGTGTGGCCCGGTGAGGATACCGAACCCACAGACCGCCGGGTGAAGGCACCGGGACTACAGCCCACCACCCAACCCACAGTGTCACCCTAGAGGCCGGGTCCCCGACCCGGCGTTCCCGCTTTAAAAAACACCGCTCACCACCAGGTGAAGTTGGGGTCCGGCGCGGGGCCTGTGTAGTTCCACTGAGAGGCCTCCTTCGGGAATCGGAAGAAGTCGGTGTGCCCATCGCCCCACAACACGTTGAAGCGGTACTGCCCCTTCACGTTGTGCCACTGGCTGGCGATGTCGTTCTTGTCGCGATCGGCCCACCAGGGCCAGTCGCCTTGGATGAGCTTGTTCGCAGGCCCAAGAGCAATCTCACTCGTCTTGATGGGGCGGCCTTGAGGAGCACCCGGATTGGAGGAATCCCCCGTGACATGCTTCACACGCAAGGTTTCCACCGACCAAACCGTCAGATAGCTGTTGCCCCAGGCGTCGTAGCAGGAGCGCGTGCCCTTCGGAAAGGTGCTCTTCCACAGCGAATCCCCCTTGTCAGCCGGACACTTAAACGCCGCGAAGGCTGGGACGTAGATGTTCAGCGGTCGGTTGGTGGCACCCGTCAACCCACCGTGCAGCGACATGACGCCTTTCTTGCCGCCCAGGGTTCCCCAATCGTTGTACACGGGGTAATTGTCCCGATTGTCGTCGGCGTACATGTGCAGTCCCAGTCCCATCTGGCGCTGGTTATTATTGCAACTAATCGTCAACGACTTGCTCTTGGCCCGCGCCAAAGCCGGCAGGAGCATGCCCGCCAGAATAGCGATGATGGCAATGACCACCAGCAACTCGATGAGAGTGAAACCCGCACGGGCTCGACTGTGTAGAGGAGTGGACAGCTTCATAGCATTAGAGGGACTGGGATCAGAAGAGGCAATCCCGGCCGACCCGTCAATCCCCTGTTCCAGCGTATTCCGTCCGTCAAACGAGCTCACCTTGTAGGCTGGGTCCCTCGACCCGGCGTTCCACCGGTCCGTCAACTCACTCGGGATTTAGCGAAGAATGAAAAGTGTGCGTCAGGGCATCTTCCTGCTTTTCAACCGGGGCCTTGAGCCGAACCGTTGACGGCCTTGATCGATGGCATGGATGCAAGCGAACTGACATTCAAACGGGTAGCCCTGCTGGGAGTCGGGGCATTCACCCAGGCGCTCATGCGCCACCTCCGCGGAGACGGTGCCGAGGTCACAGCCTACCTGACCCGGGACTACGCGCATTATGGCCCCCTTCAGGAAGGCCCCTGCGTTTCCAGCGTCGAGGTGCCCAACCCCTGCTCAGGATTCCGTGAACGGCGACCCGACTTCCTCATTCCCATGTCGCTGGAATGGGCGCTTCGGCCATGGACTGCAGAACTCCTCGGCCTGGGGATTCCCATACTCTGCCCGACCGGCGAAGGATTACGCTTGGAGCGGGAGCGCGATTTCGCCCGAGAACTCTGTCGCCAGACCGGCATCCCATTCCCGCGCTCGCACCTCATTCCCACGCGGGCGGAAGCCGAGGCTCTGGTGCGGCGGGAGGGTCGTCCATTCGTGGTCAAGAACCCCCTGTGTTCCCCCACCAGTCCCATCCACACCATCGTGTGCGAAACACCCGAAGACACCCTGGCCTGGTTGCCTCGGATCGATGACGCCGAGGGGATTTTTCTCCAGGAATACCTCGGACGGCGGGAGGCCGGGCATATCGCGCTGGTGAGCGACGGTGAAATCTACTCGTTGGTCACCAACCAAGAATACAAACGGGCCTTCGACGGGAACCTCGGCATCGTCGCCGGGGCCCCACTCGGTGGCCTCGTGGAGCGCGATCCGGGCGACCGCTACGGCCTTGCCAAAGAACTCCTGGAACCCCTGCTCCCGTGGTTCCGCGCAGTCGGATTCAGCGGCCCCGTGCAAGTGACCGCCATCCGCCATGAGGAGCGCTGGCATGTGCTCGAGTACAATGTGCGATTGGGCGTTACCAGCGGTCCAATGATCGCCGCCATGCTGGCTAACCCGCTGGACACCTTCGGTCGCTGCGCTCTGGGGTTGCCCTTGAGTCCGCGTTGGCGGAGCGGCCGCGAGTTCGGGTGCAACCTGACTCTGGCGGGCTACGGTTATCCCTTCACCCAACTCACTGGGCCACGGGTGCCAGTGACGGTCGACGGGGCCTTTCAGGGGGATGTCTGGTGGCAAGAAGTGGCCGAATCACCGCTGAGCGGACTCGAGGCCACTGGCCACCGCATTGCGGACATCACGGCCCTGGCCGGATCGATGGACGAAGCCATCCGCAACGCCTACAGCGACATCCGCAAAATTCGATCTCTTGGCAGCTACTACCGAACCGATGTGGGCCAATCGCTCTGGCCGCCCGGCAATCCATGAAGCCCACCGTTTGTCGCCCCCGTTCCGCCTGGGTCCAGGTTGACCTCGACCAGTTGGCCCGTAATTGGGAGATCCTCCGCCGCGAAGTCCCGGCTTCGGTGAGCTTGATGTTTGTGGCCAAGGACAACGCCTATGGACTGGGTGCCGTCGAGGCCGCCCGGGTGGCGCTCGAGGGCCACGCCGATTCTCTCGCAGTCTTCACCCTCGGAGAGGCCCAGGAACTCCGCGACGCGGGTATCACCGCCCCGATTCTGCTGCTGGGGGAACGCCTGGCCGACGAGGTGCCGCACGTGCTGGAACTAGACCTCGAACCCTGTGTCGGTTCCGTAGAGATGGCTGAGGCCTTCTCGAGGGCCGGCCGAACCCGAGGGCAACCGGTGCCCATCCACCTCAAGGTCAACACCGGCATGAACCGGTTCGGGTTTTCGTGGAGGAACGTGGATTCCTGGGGACC
>JBDKKQ010000112.1:0-8199 GCA_039796015.1 Verrucomicrobiota bacterium | reverse complement strand
TGCCCTTCCGGTCCTAGGGGTTCGCGAGTCCTTTGTTATACTCGATCTCCATGGGCTGTGCGGACATGGCGAAAAAGTAGGTGGAGGCACTACCCGAGTTGAGTTGGCTCAGTAGCCAGGCTTTGGATCGGGAGCCGCCAAGGATCCCTCGGAAGGCGCATGGACACCGGCCGCCAGCATGACTTTCCGCACAGCGGCACTCGTCTCGGCGGAGGGCTTAAAGTTGCCGGGCCGATGTCCTTCGGCGATGGAGAGCGGCGTCCAACCATGCCGGTTCTTCCGGTTCCAAATCTCGACCTTCGCGCCCTGGTCGGCGAGGAACTGGACCACCTTTGGCAGGTTCTTGAGCGCGGCGGCATGCATCGCGGTGTCCCCGTTGGTATCGACCGCGTTCACATCGGCCCCCAATTTCAGGAGCAATTGGGCGGCTTCTAGAACATCGGATTCTTCGCCTGCAACCTCGTTGGCGGCGTCCGATCCGACATGGATTCCGCAGGCGACGAGGAGTGGCGTGGTATGCTCGTCGTTCGAAATGGCCGGATTGGCACCCAGTTCCAGCAACAACCTCATGAGCGGGATATCGGAGGTTGCGGATGCGAGAAGGAATGGGGTCGCACCCTTCCGACTGAATTGGCCCGGACTGCTCTTGCCGTGGGTTAAGCACCGGTTCACGTCGGCTCCGCGTTTCACCAACTCCCGAACGAAGAGAAGGCTGTTGAGTCTTCCGAGTTCGGCCGGGGGCGGGGCTCCGTTGTCTTCACCCTTGGGCGGTCTGCGGACCCAGGACATCCGGTGCAACGGGGCGAATCCGGATCGCTGGTCATTGGGATCAGCTCCGGCATCCAAGAGATCGAGTGCGAGTTCGTAGTGGCCGTTCTCGATGGCGAGAGCCAGTGCGCTCATCCCACGGACGGGTCCTTTGCCGGAAGGCTTCAGCGGAAGCATCGCTTCGTTCACATCGACTCCGGCTTTCAGAAGCACGCGCACTACCTCTCTCCGACCGGCCCGAGCAGCAAAGAACAGCGGCGTGAATCCAGAATCCGGCAATGGGGAGCAAATATCGGCGTGCGACTTAATGAGCAATTCGACCACCTCCGCATGACCCTCCGCCGCCGCCCACATCAACGCGGTTTGTCCGCGGCGTTCTTTGGCATCCACCTTGGCACCGCGGACGAGCAAGGCCTTCACCGGTCCCGGCTTGCCGGTGCGGGCGGCCGTCATCAAAACGGTTTCTCCCCCGCGACTCACAGTGTTGGGATCGGCACCGCGTTCGAGCAGAAGCTCCACCATCGCGGTGTTGCCGTTTTGGCAGGCCAATGAGAGGGGGGTGATCCCGAAACGGTTGGTGCCCCCCACGCGGGCGGTGGTGAGCAGTCGGGCGGTCGCGAGATCGTCTCGGTGAGCCGCCCAGTGCAGTGCGGTCATGCCGTCGGCCTGCGGCGCATTCACATCGGCCTGCTGTTTGAGAAGCGTGCGAATGGCAGCGGGATTGGATTTTTCGGCGGCATCAGCGATCGGGGCCTCGACGGCCTGGGAGTTGACGGGCCAACCGAGGAACGTCACGGCCAATGCAGCGATGGCTAAACGGCGACGCAGGCTCGACCGGGTAGTCCGGCGCAGGCGCGGGCGCGTGAACGGAGGTGGCCAATTTGTGGGAGGCGACAGGCGCATCGTCAAATGCCCAACGGTGTGAACAACCCCTCCACCGTGCCGTTGCTGTCGGCGAACGAGTCGATGGGGACGCCGACCTTGTGAAGTAGGGTCAGGTGGAGATTGGCGAGCGGGGTCGGCTTCGCATATTTTAGGTGACGTCCGCCTTTCATGCCACCGGCTGCACCACCGGCGACGATGATCGGGAGGTTCGTGTGGTCGTGGATATTTGGGTTTCCGATGCCGCTGCCGTAGAGATAAAGCGAATGGTCGAGCAGCGTGCCATTGCCCTCCTGGGTGGCCTTCAGTTTTTGGAGGAACTCTGCGAAGAGCGACACATGGAAGGCGTTGATCTTCGACATGCGCTCGATTTTCGCAGGATCGTTACCGTGGTGGGAAAGCGGATGGTGCGGATCGGACACTCCGATCTCAGGATAGGTTCGGTTGCTCGTTTCGCGTGCTAACTGGAAGGTGATGACGCGCGTCACATCCCCCTGCAAGGCGAGCACCTGCAAATCGAACATGAGCCGGGCATGATCGGCATACGCGGCGGGAACACCGACGGGACGGTCCAGATCCGGAAGCTGGTGGTCTTGGGTGTCGGCCTCCGCCTTCTGAATGCGGCGTTCCACTTCGCGGACCGTCTCGAGGTATTGGGAAAGTCTGGCCCGGTCGCCAGGACCCAGATCGCGTTTGAGTCGGCTGAGATCTTCGGTGAAGGAGTCGAGCAGGCTGGCCCGTTTCTTGAGCGCAGCGCGGCGTTCGGCGAGGTTGCCTCCGTCGCCAAAGAGGCTCTCGAAGACGATGCGCGGGTGCGCCTCGGCCGGCAACGGGGTCGTGGGAGACGACCAGGAGAGATTGTTCTGATATGCGCAGGAGTAGCCATTGTCGCACTGACCGACCACTTGGAGGTGGTCCATGGCCAATTCGAGGGACGGCAACTGGGTTCCTTGCCCGATGCGCTGGGCGGCGATTTGATCGACCGTCGTTCCCAGGTAGTAGTCGGTGCTCTCCGTTAGCTTGGCTTTGGCGGCGCTCAGGAAGGCCGAGTTGGACGTGGCGTGGCTGCCGGGGTAGGCGTTCTGCAGTTCTAGGTTGGAGATGATGGAGACCTTGTCGCGCACAGGTGCGAGCGAACCCAAGATCGGTGAGAGCGTGTCGAGCGTGTCACCGTGGGGAGTCCAGCGGGAGTTGTCACAGCCCATGGGCATGAAGACAAATCCGAGCCGGCGCACGGGATGTGCGGCCGTCTGCGCCAGCGGTGTCGCGGCCGGGACCATCGACTCGAGCAGCGGCAAGGCCATGGTGGCTCCCATTCCACGCAGGAAAGTCCGACGCGGCATGAACTTCTTGGTGATGAAACTCATTGTGTTTTCCTCAGGGTGAATGGGCTGCTGTTGACGATTCCAAGTACGATCGATGAGAAGTGGTTTCCGTCCCGCTGGGCATCTCGGACGATCCGGCGAATGGCCGGCGCATCGTGCTCATCGATTCCGCGACCCAGCGCGAAGGTGAGTAGTTTTTCGGTCAGCGTTCCGACGAAGAGCTCTGGATGTTTGAGCAGTGCGTCCTCCAAGCCAGTGACGCCGTTGAACCGGCTGCCGTCAGGAAGCCCGCCGCTAGCATCGATGGGCAGACCATTCTCCGTCAGCCGCCAGCGGCCAATCGCGTCGAAGTTTTCGAGAGCAAAACCCACCGGGTCCATCAGGTCATGGCAGCTGGCGCAGGCGGCATTTGCGCGGTGTGCGGACAACCGGGCACGCATCGGCAAGGTTTCGGAGACGGTGTTCTCCTTTAAATTGGGAATGTTGGCGGGCGGCGGGGGCGGTGGGGTTCCGAGTAAGTTACCCAAGAGCCAATGGCCGCGAATGACCGGCGACGTGCGCGTGGCGTAGGACGTGACGGTGAGTACACTGCCCTGCCGGAGCAGTCCGCCGCGCCGGCTTTGGGAATCGAGGGCCACGCGGCGGAAGCGGCTGCCGTAGACGTTGGGAATGCCGTAGTGTTTGGCGAGTCGCTCGTTGAGGAATGTGTGGTCGGTCTTAATGAGGTCCAAAACCACGCGGTCTTCCCGAAGGAGCGCCTCGAAGTGCAGTTCCGTTTCACGTCGAAATGCGTCGCGTAGGTTGTCGTCGAAATCGGGGAATAGGCGAAGATCTGGTGTGAAGGACTCCAAGTTACGCAGGTGGAGCCATTGCGCGGCGAAGTTTTCCACCAGACTGCTGGAACGCCGATCGGCCAGCATCCGGCGCACCTGGCTCTCCAGGACCTTCGGCCGATGCAGTTCACCCCGTTGGGCGATGGCCAGAAGCTCTTCATCCGGAATGCTGCTCCAGAGGAAGAACGACAACCGCGAGGCCAGTTCGAGGTCGCTAATTCGGTAGGCCGTCGCTGGCGCCATATCGGTGGGATCGCGCTCGATTCGAAAAAGAAATTCAGGATTGACGAGGACCGCGCTGAGGGCCGATCCAATCCCCGCCTCAAAGCCGCCGGCTTCTTTGGCCTCGTGGTAGAACTTCAGTGGCTTGGCCAAATCAGCGGCCACCACGGGCCGCCGGTAGGCTCTGCGCGCGAAGGCCGACACAATGCGCTCGGCACAGGCGTTTTCTTCGCTGGGGTTCTTCGGATAACACACGAAGAGTTTTCGACGACTGGCCGTTTCACCCATTTCACCGGCTTCACGCGACGAGTAGGGACCGGTGACAGACACTTGATAGATCGCGGGCGAGAGCCTGGGATGCCGGTGCATGTTGTAGCGGGCCTGGTAGGGATCGCGCTGGGTTTCTACCAACGAGGACAAATTCTTAATGAACGTCACGCCGACTTCGTGGAGTCCGGCCTTCACTGGGATACGCGCCTTCAGATGGGCATCCACCGTCTCATAGTCCCGGTTTCCCTTGGGTGGACCCACCTGGAATCGAGCCGCGGTGTCGCGATCTAGCAGGACTTCGAGTTCGTGGGTTTCGTGCAGGCCTTCGACCATCTCGTTGCGGTCGCGCGTCAGGCGGATTTGGATCTCATACTCGCCGTCTCGGGGGAACGTGTGTCGGATTAATGTTCCACCGCGCGTGCCGAGTGGAAGGTTTGCGACGTGCTCTTCCTGCGTGAGGTCTGGCTTTAGGCGATAAGTGTCGCCATTCGGCCTAAGGATTGGCGAACCCACGGCGAGGCGACTGATTTTCTCGGCCGCAGAGATGTAGCGGTTGAGCAAGGTGGGTGACAGATCGCCGCCCGTCAGGTTGTCGAATCCGTGGCTCGCGTCGTCTTTAGGCAGCAGTGTCGCCGCATCGATCTCGAGGTCGAGCAGATCCCGGATGGTGTTCCGATACTCGGTGCGGTTGAGTCGGTGGAAGGCGTCGGTGCGGCCGGGATTCGGGTTGTTCGCCGCCAACGTGTCGAGTGACGAACCTAGCGTCGCTACGAGGCGTTCGAACTCCTTCTCCGCGGGCCGATCCTTGCCGATGGGGGGCATTTGCCGGGCCGCGAGTTTGCGAACGACGCGCTCCCATTCGACGGAGTGCGTGTGTAGGTCGTCCGACAAGATGTTGCCGAGATCCAGGTTGCCCTTTTTGACGTCTCCATCATGACAGTCGAGGCAGTAGCGACGGACTGCCGCTTTCACGGGGGCTGGAAGGGAGTCGGCCAGCGCCGTTGCCGCGAGGGCAGACAATACCAGAGCCCAGAATGTGACCTGCCGCACGAGGCATGCGGAAGACCATCTTCGACCATTGGGATGGGGTCGGGTCACAGGTTTTTAAAAATGTCCCTCCTCCAACCTAGGGACAAGGGCTAACCCGTTGGCTTTCCGGTGGCGAATGGACCCGACATTGGCTTTGGGGCGGCACCGCTTGATGGCAGGGCGGAATTAATACGATCTACACCGAGCCCTCTGTTTATTGGTAGAGAATTGATCGAGGCGCCGTGCGGCGGTCAGCCACGGCCGCTGGAGAGCTTTCAGAACCCGTAACAAGACTTCAACGATCGGAGGAGGATTGACGGCTTTTCACTTTTTCGCGGTCTTGGCGCGCCAGGTACCGAGCGGCAGCACATCGGCGCGAGCGGCATAGGCCTCCCATTGGGCGGCCAGTCTCTGCGCATGGTCCGACTCGACCGCAGCAAGATCGTGCTGTTCCGTGCGATCGCGCTCCATGTTGTACAGTTCCCACGGCTGGTTCTCCTTGCCGACCAGTTTCCACTTCCCGGCGCGAACAGCTCGATTGCCCTCGTGCTCCCAGAAGATCGGCCGTCGGCGTTCAAGGGGTTTCCCGGCAAACAGCGGCCGTAGGCTTACGCCTTCCATGGGCTTAATCTTTGTGCTGTCGCGCAGCTCGGGATAGACCGCGCCGGCTAGGTCCACGCACGTCGCCATGATATCAATCAGGTGCGCAGGTTCCTGTTCTAGACGGTTTCGTCGTGACCATGCCAATCCATTTGGCCAGTGGGCGATGAGCGGCGTGCTGATGCCGCCCTCATGGGTCCAGTGTTTGTATTCGCGGAATGGGGTGTTGCTGACGTTTGCCCATCCGCGGCCGTAGGCGATGTAGGTATCCGACCCACCCGGCATCACACCGTAGCCCTGACGCACAGGCCAACCGTCCCGGGTCTGCCTGGGCTGACTGCTGAACTGCTGATCATCCGGATCCATGAGGGGGAGTGTCGGCCGATCGGCACGCTGGGAAGCATTCTTACCTCGGCCGATTTCTTCAGCGCATCCGCCATTGTCTTGGAGGAAGAGGATCAGCGTGTTGTCGAACTGGCCCTGGGCCTTCAGTTCTGCGACGAGCCGGCCAATGCCCTGATCCATGCAGTCAACCATCGCGGCGTAGACTTCCATGCAGCGTTCCTCGAAGGGACGGTCCTTGACCGAGGCCCAGTTGCCCACGATCGGGGGCCGCTCCCACTTTGGGTTCACCAGACCCAGACGTTTTTGCTTCGCCCAGCGGGCAGCCTGAACCGCTGAGTAGCCCGAATGGTAATGACCCTGGTATTTGGCGATGTCCTGTTCCTTGGCCTGCATCGGCCAGTGCGCTGCGGTGAAGGCCGTGTAAAGGAAGAAGGGCTTACCCGGGTGGGTGCGAGCATGTTCTCGGACGAAGGTCACGGCGTGGTCCGTGATCGCATCGGTGTAATAGAACTGTTTCGGTCGATAGTCTGGGTCGTTGGCTGCTGTGATAAGACGGTTGTCACGCACCAGTGCGCTCGGATCCCAGAAGCTGCCGGCGCCATGGATCGTGCCATAGTAGCGATCGAAGCCACGCTGCAACGGCCAGTTGCGTGTGTCCTCTAGGGCCTTGGCTGAGTGTCCCGGTGTGACATGCCATTTTCCGACCGCGTAGGACCGATAGCCGGCCGGCTGGAGCGCCTCGGCAAGGGTGACGCAGTTCCGGTTCAGCGAACCGCGATAACCGTCGATTCCATGATCTTCCATCATGTGCCCGACGCCCGCTTGGTGAGGATAAAGACCGGTGAGCAACGAGGCTCGGGTGGGACAGCACCGGGACCCATTGTAGAACTGCGTGAAGCGCAATCCGCCTTTGGCGAGTGCGTCCAGGTGGGGGGTCCGTATCTCCCCGCCATAACAACCGAGGTCCGAGAAGCCCATGTCATCGGCGAGAATGACGATGATGTTCGGCCGTTTCTCTGCCGACGGCGTGTTTGCTGCCGTGAGGGTCGAGACCAGACCGGCGAGCAACACGATAAAGCGGAGGAAGATGAGGTTCATGGCCGAGGAAGGGTAGGATGTTTAAACGATCACGGTTTCGCACCGCCGGGAGCCTGAGATTGTGAGATTCAACCGAAGGATGTGTCGGAGAAAAAGCTAATCCCTATCAATTGGTAAGGATTTGCTTTTGAGGCTCCGCGTTCATTTCCAACGTATGGATTCCAATGTTGCGGAACGCTTAATGAACGCAGCCCCGGTGTTGCTTTTCCGGTCTTCGGACTGATCGTAATTTGCATTTGATGGTCCATGCTCGGATTGGGAACGATCCGCCGACAACTGGCACCGAATCTTTGTTCGGTTTCGGCAACGACGGGGAATCTAGGGCCAAGCAAGACACTTCCCGGGGATTTTGTCCCGTTGTTCCACCACCAAAGTGCCCGACAGAATCGTAATGAAGATCAGGTCGTCGATTCCCGGGACGGCAAGAGGACTTTTGGTGCAATTCGGCACTCCGACAGACGGGGTTTGGGCCCATGGAGGGAATGGACATTTGAGCTCGCAATGCTAACGATGAGAACGCGTCCACCCCCAGCAGTCCCTTGTCTCACTTCTAGATCCACCCTATGAAGCTTCCATTCATTCCGCTCATCGCCCTGATCCTCTCCATAGAATCAGGATGGGCTGCAACCGCGCTTCGGATCGCCGGCTCCGGTTCCGTCGGTTCGGATGGGGATGGCGGACCCGCCTTGATGGCTCGCTTGAACAGTCCCTTCGGCGTGGTGCGCGGACCGGACCGAAGCCTCTGGTTCGCAGACTACGAAGCCCATGTTGTCCGGCGGATCGCACCTGACGGAATCATCACAACGGTGATCGGCAATGGCACCGCG
>JBDKKQ010000111.1:0-6255 GCA_039796015.1 Verrucomicrobiota bacterium | reverse complement strand
TGTGGCGTTTCTACGCCGGTGTCTCCGACTACCCGCACTACGACGCCTATCGCGTGACCGCGCCATCGCCCGATGCCTGGGGCCAGTACGACCGCTGGGGTGGCCAACGGATCCGCTGGGGGGCTCCTCTTGAAACCATTGGCGAAATGTCGCGGTCGTTGCGCGAACTGAACCGCCCCCGTCCGGTGGCTTATTGGTCTCAAGGATCCCACCATGACTGGAGAGGCTACGGCGGACGCAAGCGCGGTTCCCCGACCCCCGATGAACTCCGTCTCCAAGCCTACCATGCCCTCGCCAGTCACATCACGTCGCTCTACTGGTTCAACCTAAGTCTGCACTCGCTGGTGGCCTTCCCCGATTTGATCGAACCGATGACCCGCGTCGGCCGCGAGATTCGGATGTTGGAGAATTACTGCCTCGAAGGCGACGCCACGAGCCACGAACGCGTGTTGCGGGATGGCAAGTCGGACTGGGACTTGGATGTGGTGGCCGGACCTCGCGGGGCGCTGCTGTTTGCGCTCGACCTGGCCTACACACCGGACCCAGAGGAACACGTCTTCAAGTTCGGCCCGCCGCGGGAGGCCACCTTTCTCTTTCCGCTGCCTGCTTATCTTCGTACGCCGGCCGAAATTTTCCGCGTGGATGCCGACGGGGTCACGCAGGTTGAGCACACAGTGAGTGGCGGATTCGTGGAAATCCGCGACCGCGTCAGCCGCGCGACGATTTACGTGGTGGCTGCAAAAACCGGAGAACGCGCCCGCATCGAAACGCAGCGGCAGGCGCTCATCGCCCGAGAGAAAACCCTCGGTTTCGATCCCGCCGGTAAGCCGGCAGACATGGCCGTGTTGCAGGAAATGGCTCGAACAGCGGAGAAGTGAAAAGTTCGACGCCGATCTCCTCACGATCTTGCCTGTGTCCGTCGCGGGGGTCTCCCGGCGCTGCTTTGTGGCTCCGGATATCGCCAACCCCGGCTGAAGCGGGTGCGGCTCTGGTTGCCCGCGCTCTAGGCCGCCAGCGGTTCGTTCATGAATGTCTACCGAACCGTTGCCGGGCTGTGCTGGGTCCCGAACTTCATCGCGGCCGAGATCATCCTTCGCGCCACTTCTTCAGGTGACAGACGCGATGGGCATGCAGTTAGAGAGGAGCAGGGTCGACTTGCCGTCCTCATCGGGAACGCAATGGAGCCACCCGCCGATGCCGTCGTGCGGTCGTCCCCGATTCATTGAAGCAGGCCCAGCGCAACGATTTCAGCAACGTCTTTCCACCGGCTTTGGCCATTGGATGATCCGGCGGCGTCACGAGGACGAACAGACAGGCTCTTCTGGCTTATTGGTCGAGGAAACACCGCCTCGACCTTTATGCCTGCCGAAACGATTCACTTGATCTGGCCGCATGAAGGCTGAATGACGTTTCCTGTCATGCACCTGTGGCCCGAGTGAGTCTCAAATCCGATTGGACCAACCATCGGACACGGGGCAGAATGTTGCTGTTGTGAACACCACCGCCTCCTCCTTTTCTCCGGTGCATGCTGGGTTTCGGATCCTTCTTTTGGGGTGGCTTTGGGTCGGAGGTGTTGCCTGGGGTGCATCGACGACGAATGCTGTACCCCGCGACCATTGGGCCTGGAAACCCCCGGTACGGCCGGAGTTGCCCGTGGTGCGTCGGGCGGATCGAATTCGATCTCCGATCGACCGGTTCATTGTCGCCCGACTCGAGAGGGAGGATCTCAACCTGTCTCCGGAGGCCGACCGGGTCACACTTCTGCGTCGCCTCCATCTGGATCTCACCGGACTGCCGCCGAGTCCCTCCGACGTGGATCATTTTCTGGCCGACAAAACGTCCGGGGCTTGGGACCGGGTCGTATCGAGTTTGCTAGCCTCCCCGCATCACGGAGAACGCTGGGGACGACATTGGCTGGATGCGGCTCGCTATGCCGACTCCGATGGTTTCGAAAAGGACAAGCCCCGGTTTGTCTGGGCGTACCGAGATTGGGTGGTCGACGCCCTCAATCGCGACCTGCCCTATGACCAGTTTCTCATCGAGCAAATCGCTGGTGACTTGTTGCCCCAGGCGACCGATTCCAGCCGCGTGGCCACTGGGTTCTTGCGCAATGCGATGTTGAATGAAGAGGGCGGGGCAGATCCCGAGCAGTTTCGCATCGATGGTCTCATTGATCGAATGGACTGCATCGGCAAGGCGGTGCTCGGCATTACCATTCAGTGTGCCCAATGCCATGACCACAAATACGATCCCATTTCGCAGGAGGAGTACTACCGCTTCTTTGCCTTCCTGAACAACGATCACGAATCGTCCGTCGTGGCCTACAGCCCTTCGCAACAACTCCAGCGTGACCAGTTGGCGCGGCAGATCCGGGAACAGGAGGAGATTCTTCGCCACACCACGGCGGACTGGCAGGTTCGCATGGCAGCCTGGGAAGCATCGGTGCGGGGCGATCAGCCGGAGTGGACGGTCGTTCATTGCGAGCATGTCGGAGAACGAGGGGAGAGGTTCTATCAATATGAAGACGGGTCGATTCGTGCTGCCAGTTATGCCCCCACTCAGTGGGCACCCCACTTCCGGGGAACGAATGGGCTCACCTCCATTTCGGCGTTCCGTCTCGAGCAATTGACCGATCCCAATTTGCCCTGCCAAGGGCCCGGACGGTCCATCCGCGGCATGGCCGCGCTCAGCGAGTTCAAGGTCACCGCCACGGATCCAGAAAATCCGACCAACAAGGTCTCCGTGAAGTTTATTCAGGCGACCGCCGACTTTGCGAATGAGCAGAAACCTTTGGAGGCAGAATTCGACGACCGCTCCGATAAAAAGCGCACCTACGGTCCGGTGTCTCATGCTATCGACGGCAAGAAAGAGACGGCCTGGGGCATCGATGCGGGACCGGGGCGCCGCAACCAATCCCGCAAGGCGGTCTTTGTGGCCGAAAAGCCGGTGTCCTTTCCGAAGGGGGCGATTCTCGAGTTTGAGCTCCACCAGGAACACGGTGGATGGAACTCGGATGATTTGCAGACCCACAACTTAGGGCGGTTCCGTCTTTCGGTTTCGTCGGCCACCAACGCCGTGGCGGATCCACTGCCGGCAGCCGTGCGCGAGATCGTGATGAAGACCCCGGCGGAGGGGCGGTCTCCGGCTCAAACGGGAGCGGTGTTCTCTTATTGGCGGACCACTCAGACAAACTTTGCCGAGGTAAACACACGGATCGAGGCACTGTGGAAGCAATGGCCGGAGGGGGCTCCGGCGCTAGTGTTCGCGGCGCGACAAGGGCAGGGGCCGGGAGAAAGCCGCATGACCACCCGACTGCTCCGGCGCGGGGACTGGCTGAAGCCGGATCGCGAAGTCACTCATGGGACGCCAGCATTCCTGCATTCGTTGCCCGCCGGTGCCGATGATTCCCGCCTCACACTCGCTCGTTGGTTGGTGGACCCCCGCTCGCCCACGACCGCACGCGTGGCCGTCAATCGCCTCTGGCAGCAGTATTTTGGGGTCGGACTGGTGGAGAGCGTTGAAGACCTCGGGATGCAGTCGCCCCCTGCTTCTAATCGGGAATTGCTCGATTGGTTGGCGGTCGAGTTCATGCAGCCCTCGCAACCCGGAGTGGCTGCTTGGTCCGTCAAGCACTTGCACCGGCTCATTGTGAGCTCGGCGGCGTACCGCCAATCCAGTCGTGTGAGTCCGGTCTTGCTGGAGCGAGATCCCAACAATCGGTTGTTGGCGCGAGGCCCGCGGTTTCGTGTTGAGGGTGAGATCGTTCGGGACATCGCTCTGTCCGTGTCCGGGTTGATCAATCCCACCCTCGGAGGGCGGGCGGTTTATCCTCCGGCTCCGGAGTTTCTGTTCCAGCCTCCGGCGAGCTATGGACCCAAAACTTGGCGGGTGGAAACCGGTCCAGACCGCTATCGGCGTTCGCTCTACACCTTCCGCTTCCGCAGTATTCCTTATCCGGTGCTGCAGGCGTTCGACGCGCCCAATGGAGATGCGTCCTGCGTGCGTCGACTTCGCTCCAATACACCGTTGCAGGCGCTCACTTCGCTCAATGAACCGCAGTTTGTTGAGGCAGCCCAGGCTCTGGCCCGGAAGTCGGTGAATGAGGGCGGCAAGACGGATGACCAGAGGATTACCTTCGCGTTCCGACAGGTGTTGAGCCGATTGCCGCAGCCGGAGGAGTTGAAGGCTCTTCGACGTCTTCTAAATCAGCAGCGGGCGCGGATAGCTGAGGGTTGGTTGAACGCGGCTGAAATGGCTGTGGGCAAGTCCGAACCGGTGACAGGGCTTCCCTCGGGTGTCACGCCGGCGACCTTGGCTGCGCACACTGCTGTGGCTCGGGCCCTCTTGAATCTCGACGAAACCATCACCAAGGAGTGAATCTTATGACCCCCAATTCCATCCTTCAGCAGGCGTTGGTCCAGCATCAGGCGCACCTCACCCGGCGGTGGTTCTTCCGGGATTGCGGTGTCGGTTTGGGCATGGCGGCCTTACATGCGCTCCTAGGTGATTCGGCGCGGGCGGCTTCGGTGAGTCCGGGGATCGCCGGCGCTCAACCACTGGCGGCGAAGCCGGCGGCCTTTCCGGCCAAGGCGAAACGAGTGATTTATTTGTTTCAGGCCGGGGCCCCAAGCCATCTGGAGCTCTTCGACCACAAGCCCGAGTTGGCGAAGTGGAACGGAAAGCTGCCCCCGGCCGAATTGCTGAAGGGGTATCGGTCGGCCTTCATTAGTCCGGACGCCAAACTGCTGGGACCCAAGTTCCGCTTTGCTCGACACGGCCAGTCGGGTCAGGAGATCTCAGAGCTCATGCCTCATTTGGCCAAGGTGGCCGATGATATCGCCATCGTCAGATCGATGCACACCGACGCCTTCAATCATGCCCCGGCGCAGATCTTCATGAATACGGGTTCCCAGCAGTTCGGTCGCCCCAGCTTGGGGGCCTGGACGACTTACGGTCTGGGCAGCGAGAGCAGTAATCTTCCGGCTTACGTGGTGTTTTCGACCGGCAGCAAGGGGACGAGTGGAGGGGCTTCCAACTGGGGGGCAGGTTTTTTGCCGAGCGTCTACAATGGGGTTCTTTTCCGTAGCGGCGGTGATCCAGTTCTGTACCTCTCTAATCCCAAGGGCGTGGACAGCACGTCTCAGCGGCAGACGTTGGATGCTATCCAAGAACTCAACCGCCAGCGTCTGGGTCGGGTGGGCGATCCGGAGATTGCCACGCGCATCAATTCTTTTGAGATGGCCTACCAGATGCAGTCGAGTGCTCCGGAGTTGATGGATATCCGTCAGGAACCTCAGCACATCTTAGATCTCTATGGGGCCACACCTGGCAAGACTACTTATGCTACGGCCTGCCTTTTGGCCCGCCGATTGGTCGAACGGGGTACGCGGTTTGTTCAGATTTTCCACGAGGCCTGGGATCAGCACGGAAATTTGTCAGGCGATCTGAAGCGCAACTGCATGGATACGGATCGGGCGAATGCGGCTCTAATTCAAGACCTCAAGGCGCGGGGTTTGCTCGAAGACACTCTGGTGATTTGGGGCGGCGAGTTTGGTCGGACGCCGATGGTGCAAGGCGGAGATGATGGTCGTGATCATCATCCGAATTGTTTCTCTATGTGGTTGGCCGGCGGGGGTGTCCGTCCGGGCATGACGTTGGGTGAGTCGGATGATTTCGGTTTCAACGCGGCGGTGGACAAGGTTCATGTCCATGATTTGCATGCCACGGTCCTGCGCCTCTTGGGCTTCGATCATCAGAAGTTGACTCACCGTTTCCAGGGGCGCGATTTCCGTCTGACCGATGTGTTCGGAGATGTGGTCCATAAGCTCATCGCTTGAGCCCTGCGGATGAGGTTTCTCTCCGTGACGTGAAAGAGGGGAGTGGGTGTTTGTGTTTTTTTGGATGGGTTGCTGAGCGGTGGCTCCGCGGGACCAGGCCTGCGCTCGCAGGGAAGCTTGGGAGAGGATTGAGGCTTTCGCGCTTCGCGCTGGGGGAGGGTTTGATCGCTTCCAATGCTCGCTCCGGCCCGATCCCGCTGCCGCTTAAGGCACGTGGTCGTGCTGGCGCTGGTCTCGGGATTTTTTAAATAGGGGTGACGTAGAAGGGCGGATACATATCAAACTGTCTCTGGCGTGCTTTGGGTGGGTGGTGTAGGGAGTTTCTATTGCTCATGAAGCCAAACGTTTCACGCGGTGCCTTCACACTCATCGAGCTGTTGGTCGTTATTGCCATCATCGCGATTTTGGCTGGGATGCT
>JBDKKQ010000110.1:0-10085 GCA_039796015.1 Verrucomicrobiota bacterium | reverse complement strand
CCCGGAGCCACCCATTGCTTGGCCTCTTCGATCACTCCGCTGGGCCTTTCTGGAGACGTCTACCGCGACACCCGTCGGCGCGCCGACTGGGCCGCCGTGTGCCGAGGCCGCGTGAGCCGTGGAATCCTCGGCTGTTCATCCAATTGGAAACAGGAGGCCGCCTGGGTCTCGCGCGATCCCGCGGGATTTCTGACCGCTGCGGCGCACGATGAATCCTGTCTGGTGGACACTTCAGAGATCTACCGCCCGGTCATCGTCTGGCAGGTTCAAGATCGCAAACGCATCACACTCGTTCCCCCGGGGCATTGGTTGCTTATCCGCGACACTCACCCGTTCCGCGTCCGAGTTTGTCCTCAACCTCAAGGTCTCGAATACAACGAGGAATCCATCCCCATCGAAGAGGGGCACATCGCTGCGATTCCTCCCCAAAAACACCGTGGAAACGTCCTCCTTGAGCTGGAGCGGTACGCCCCCTCCGATCCTCGGGTCCGCGCCACCCTGAGGTATCTGGATGCTGTTCCATCCGATTTACCATCGGTACCCCCGGACCCTCAGAACACCACCATCTTGTTGACCAATGGCCGGGGCGGCATGGCCCGGCTCTGTCTTGATTTGGGTCGAATCCACTCCAAATACGACTGCCTCCTCGGTGCGAACCTCCACCCGGAGGTGCCTGTCGATCGTCACGTCTTAGCTAAGCGCATCCGCGTCTGGGTCAATGCCGATGGATTCATCTCGCCCCTAGACGCCTCGAATTTGGTGTCTGTCGAGACTGCAGCCCCCACGCATTGGCGCTTCATCGCCAATGCGGGCGACGGTCGCAGTGTCGAGATCCGGGTCGTGGCCGACATGCTGGAAGGGAAAAACATCACGGTCTTCCAGTTCAACCGACCGGCCATGGCGAGCCACGACTCGCGCTTCGGAAAACCCCTGCCCCCCTCGTTCGATGTCCGCCTGGTGGTTCGGGTCGATTTGGAAGACCGCAACTTCCATTGGGAAACCCGCCTGAATCCCGACAGCGAATCCCACTTTATCCGGGCCACACATATCGTGCCTCCGACCCCGGGTAAGGCCAAGCCGACCGGCACCGCTGAAGGGTTTTTCTTCGAACCGGATGCTTCCAGAAGTCTGCGAGTCACCGTCAGCTCAGGGCATTTTCATCCCGCTGTGGAATGGTGCCGGGACATTCCGCATCCGGTGGAATCCAGCCGGGGCATGAATGGTTCTGGCGATGCCTACAGCCCAGGATGGTTTGAGATCCCCCTAAATGCTGGCGATTGCTCCACCCTCACCGTCTCTGCCGAAGCGGCTGAGATTTCCGACGAGGAGGTGTCGAGATTTATCCAACGTCGTCAGGAACCCTTGAAAGGAACGGCCGCCGGTCCCTGGGAACTCCTGCTGCGACGGGCCATCGACAGTTTCGTCGTCCGACGCGCCGATTCAGTCACCGTCATCGCGGGTTATCCGTGGTTCCTCGATTGGGGCCGAGATTCGCTCATTGCCGCCCGCGGACTCATCACGGCCGAACGCTTCACTGAAGTGCGCCAGTTGCTCGTCACCTTTGGTCGCTTCGAAGAGGCCGGTACCCTTCCCAATTCTATCCATGGCGAGAATTCCTCCAACCGGGAGACCAGCGATGCGTCGCTCTGGTACGGCATCGTCGTTGAAGAATTGGCCAAAGCCGACCCACAGGGACCGGAATCCGTCTTCGGACTGAGCACCGGCGACCGACAAGGACGGACGGTGCGAGACGTCCTGCGTTCCATAGCTTCAGGCTACCTCGCCGGAACCCCGCAGGGCATTCGCGTCGACCCGGACAGTGCGCTCGTCTGGAGTCCCAGTCACTTCACTTGGATGGACACCAATCATCCTGCCGGAACGCCCCGTCAGGGGTATCCGGTCGAGATCCAAGTGCTGTGGATCCGCCTTCTCCGATTGCTCGATCGCTTGGGGTGCCCTCCCGCTCAGTCCGCCGAGGCGTGGGAAATTTTGGCAGAGCGCGCTGAGATTTCCTTCCACCAACTTTTCTGGATTGAGGAGTTGGGCTGGTTCGCTGATTGCCTCCACGCCCACCACGATCACCCCGCCGCGCGTGCGGTGCGCGACAACGCCCTGCGCAGCAACGCGCTCCTGGCTATCGCCCTAGATCTGGTCGATGGCCCTAAGGCCCGGCGCACCGTGCAGGCGGCACAGCGCTACTTAGTGGTCCCGGGAGCGCTTCGATCTCTTGCCCCGTTGCCGGTCTATCCGCCGCTGGCCGTCTGGCACCACGGACAACTCCTAAACCACCCCGACGAACCCTACTGGGGCTCCTACGAAGGGGACGAAGACACGCGGCGCAAACCCGCCTACCACAATGGCACTGCCTGGGTCTGGACCTTCCCCAGTTTTTGCGAAGCGGTCGTGAAGGCTTATGGAAAGAGTCCCGCAGCCATCGAGGCGGCCCGCGCCTACCTGACCAGTGTGGATACTCATCTGCAGCAGGGTTGTGTAGGCCAGTTGCCCGAGATCCTCGATGGCGACGCTCCCCACCTGCCCCGCGGCTGTGATGCCCAGGCTTGGAGCGTCACCGAAGTGCTTCGGGTCTGGCGCTGGCTCAACGGCCTGACGCCCACCGCACCCGAATAATCTGGAGCCCAACGTGCGGGTTCGGGGCGAGCACTCCCCGGATCCTGAAAATCCTGCAGAACGAAATATCCGGGCTAAATCCTTCCCGAGGCCCTTGACCGTCTCCTAGGCTTTACACCGCACATGCGATCGAGCTCGGCATTCGACAAACTTTTGGAGCGGTTAGTAGGAGGCCTGCTGCTTTTCTCGGTGGCGTGGCTCACCTTCTGGTTTGCCGGGGTGAATCCCCGGGAATCCGGTGTCGGCTTTGCAGCCATTGGCATGGCCTGGATCGTCTGGACCCTTCGGATGTGGGTCGAACCCACCCATCGCTTCCTCGTGCCGCCGGTCACCTGGGCGGTTGCTATCTTCTTCGGCTATGCCGCCTGGAAATGCCATTCTGCCAGCGTGCCTTATTGGGCGCTCCAAGAAGTGTTCCTGATCGGAGTCTGTGCCGTGGCCTTCTTCACCAGCCTGCACAACCTCCATCGTCAGGAGACTTCAGGGTGGGTGGTGAATGGCTTTCTGCTCATCGGACTCCTTTCCTCGGCCTACGCCATCGTTCAGTTCACCCAAAATTCGCAAAGAGTCCTCTGGGAGACCCAACCGCTCGTTTACTACAAGCGGTACGGGGCCACTTTCGTCAACCCGAACCACCTCGCTGCGTTCCTGCTCATGCTCATGCCGCTGGCTCTTTCCCACGCCTTCTTAGGTCGGGGGGGCGTCGTGCCGCGAATCCTCGCTGGGTATGCAGCCCTGGTGATGCTCGGAGGTATTGCAGTAACCATGTCCCGGGGTGGCTGGCTCGGAGCCACTGCCGCCATTGCCGTCTTCTCGCTCTGGCTGCTCCGCCGTCCCCAGTATCGGATCCCAATGGCAGCTCTCATGGCGGTGCTCTGCATCGGTTCGGTTACCTTTCTTGCTCAGTCCGAAAAAGCCCGCGCCCGGATCGATGCGCTGACGGCCTCCGGCAAAAAGGACAGCGGACTCTTCCGTGCCTGGATTTGGAAACCCGCTGTTCAAATGTGGTCCGACCATCGCTTGCAAGGAGTCGGCCCTGGGCAATTTGACACCCGCTTCCCCGCCTACCGAACACCCACCACGCCGCTGAGTCCCCAGCATGTCCACAATGAATACCTCGAGCTGCTGGTCGAGTACGGTGTCGCGGGTGCCGGCATCGTTGGTTTAGGTCTTGCCGCCTTCGGATACGGCCTCTACCGCACCTCAAGGCATGTCGAACGGGGCTCCTCCGACTTGGGGGTCAAGCAAAGCAACCGCACAGCATTCTTCGCCGGAAGCGTGGCCGGCCTGAGCGGATTGGGAGTGCATTGTATCTTCGACTTCAACCTGCATATCCCAGCCATCGCGGTGACGGCTTCGGTGCTTGCCGGTATCCTCGTCTCCAATACCCGATTTGCCACCGAACGGTTCTGGGTCAAGTCCTACCTCCCCCTGCGACTGGCGGCCACGGCCGTCATGGGCGGCCTGCTTTTTTGGATGATTCCGCTGGGAGTCAGCGCCGCGCGCGAAGACCTCCACCTCAAGCGCGCTGAGCGTCAACCCAGCGTAGATGAGCATTTTTTCGAAGAATTGGCCCTAGCAGCAACCTTGGCACCCGGCAATCCCATGACGCCGTATTGGTACGGCGAAGAAAAACGTCGCCTCAGTTGGCAGGGTTTGCCCGGTTGGGAGAAACAGGCCCAAGAAGCGCTCCGCTGGTTGGAGGCTTCGGCCCGATTGGACCCATACAACGCCCGGACCCGGGTGGCCATCGGGCTTTGCCATCAATGGCTTGGCGATCTGAAGTCGGCTTCCGAAGCCTTCGAGTCGGCACTGAAGCTGGGGCCCAACGACGTCGCCGTGCTCAACGCCCTCACTTGGAACCTGATTGTTCGAGGGGATTCAGACCGGGCCCGGTTGCTAGTCGAGCAGTCGTTGGTGCTTAATCCCTGGGACAATTGGGAAGCGCGCTCCTATGCCCAGCGCCTCAAGACAACGGCTCCCTGAATCATCGCCAACAACTCCTCAGCATTCCTGATTTCCGTGTTGGCATCAGTGCAGCGACAAAACACGCTTCGGAAATGAGTTCGGCCGCCAAGACTGGCGAAAAAAACACCCTCTATCGCGACATTACGGTCCAGAACCGGCAGGGGATCCACGCCCGCCCGTCGGCTTCCTTCGTGAAACTGGCTAGCCAGTTCACCTGCGATGTGTTCATCGAGAAGGACGGTGAGACGATTAACGGCAAGAGTATTATGGGCCTGCTCATGCTGGCCGCGGGACCCGGAAGCAAGCTGAGGATCGTCTGCACAGGGTCCGACTGCCAAATCGCACTGACCCAACTGTGTGCGCTGGTCGATGCCAAGTTCGGCGAGGACTAACCCTTTCTCCTCGAAACTTTAACTCCGCTGCCTTCACCCATGTCCGACTTCAAGATCCAGTATGTCGCCAATCTGGCCCGTTTGGCACTCAGTCCCGATGAGGAAGAACGCCTGAGCGGCCAACTGAACAACATCTTGGGCTACATCGAGAAGCTCAAGGAAGTGGATGTCTCCCAAGTGGAACCCACGGCTCATGCGTTTCCGCTAGTCAATGTGATGCGGCCGGATGTCGTGACCGGCTCGCTGCCTCATGACGAAGCTCTGCGCAATGCCCCCTCCAAGGCAGGCGGTTTGTTCGTTGTCCCCAAGGTAGTCGAATAGTCGGGTTTCAGGTCCGTGGCAGCCAAGGTCCGTGGCAGCCAATTGCGGGCGACGGCTGAACGAGCCGACCCCGGCCCAATTCGGCACCGACGACTTCAGTTTCCTTGCCTCGCAGCCCGGGTCCTTCCATTATCGCTTATGGCAGACGCGAGCCCAGCCCACGAGGTCGATTCACAGTTCTACCAACCGGCCTCCCGGTTCTTCCCATCCCACGGCACTACGGCCCTCACCTACGACGACGTCACGCTGGCTACCCTCTACACAGAGATTCTCCCAAAAGAGAGCCAGATAGATACCCGACTGGCCGAGGGGCTTCATCTCAACATCCCGCTGGTGTCCGCCGACATGGACACCGTCACCGAGGCACGCATGGCTATTGCCATGGCGCTGAACGGGGGGCTCGGGCTCATCCACTACAACATGCCCGAGAAAGAGCAACTCTCGGAAGTGTCGCGCGTGAAGAACCATGTCCATGGCCTTATCCAGGACCCCATTCGCGTCCACCCCGAGCAGTACATCGGCGATGTCCTAGAACTCATCGAGAAGAAGCGCTTTAGCTTCAGCACTTTCCCTGTCGTCGATGCCATCGGAACACTGCTGGGCCTTCTCCCAGGGCATGTGGTCAAGCCACGCTACGCCCACCGCAAGGTCTCCGAAGCCCTCACGCCGCGGGCCCAAGTTCGCACCATCTCTGAGCGCGAACTCGGATCAGATCCCATCGCCCGCGCCGACCGCTTCTTCACCGAGAACTTGGGCATTCACAAGCTGCTGGTGGTGGACGATCAGGACCGACTCCAGGGGCTGTTCACTCTCAGCGACATCGAGCGTATTACCCAGGAAACCGGTGCGGCCCTGAAGCCGGCCCGCGATTCGACATTCCGACTTCTCTGCGGTGCGGCCATTTCCACGGTCCGTCACAAGGATGGCAGCATCGACCGCGACCGGGTCATCGGACATGTCGGCGCACTCATCGACCGTGGTGTCGACTGCGTGGCCGTCTCCACGGCACACGGACACAGCCGAGGGGTCGGCGAGGTGGTAAAAATGTTGCGCGACGCGTTCGGCCGCTTGCCCATTATCGCGGGCAACGTCACCAGCGCTGCGGGTGTCGAATTCCTGGCCTCCAACGGAGCCAACGTCATCAAGGTGGGTCAGGGGCCGGGATCCATTTGCACCACACGGGTCGTGGCCGGGGTCGGAATCCCTCAGCTCACGGCCCTCTACGTCACCTCCCGAGCCGCCGCCGCCTGCGGCGTGACCTTGTTGGCCGATGGCGGAATCACCAAGTCCGGCGACGTCGTGAAGGCACTGACTTTGGCCCAGGGTGTCATTTGCGGCGGTCTGTTTGCCGGATGCCCAGAGGCACCCGGACAAATCGTCGAGATCAACGGAAAGCTCTACAAGCAGTACCGTGGCATGGGTAGCCATGCGGCCATGAAGGCCGGATCCGCGGCCCGCTACGGTCACAGTGCCGACAACACCCGCAAGGCCGCCGCAGAGGGAATCGAAGCCCTCAAGGAGGTCGCTGCTTCGCTGGATGCTGTCGTCGGTCAACTCATCGGAGGCATCCAGTCCGGCATGGGCTACTTGGGGGCGGTCAACCTTGCCAGCCTGAGAGATCGGGCGCGGTACATTCAAGTGAGCCCCGCCGGCCAGAAAGAGGCCTCACCGCATGACGTCATTGAGGTCAAAACCTCCAGTGGTTCCGGCGACAAGGCCTGAGCATGATCGTTCTGCCCACTCCTGCCGGCATCCACGCCGAGATCGAGGCGCTGGCTCCGGACGTCTTCCGCCTGCGTCTAGGACTCATCGAAGCCCCTGAGCCACCGGAGTCTGCGGCACTCATCGAGCCGAACTGGGAGATCCCGGAAACCGCCGCCCAGCGGAAAGGCGGCCAATCTTGTCTAGCAACTGAGTGCGGCGTGTTTTCGTGGGATCGCCGGGGCGCTTGGCAATTGAGTGATGCTCAGGGGTTCGAAGTTTTCTCAGCCGGGCTTGGTGCCACCGGCTTTTCGGCCGACGGAGCCCCAGAACTGACACTAGACCTCATCGAGCACGAGTCGCTCTTCGGTCTTGGAGAGGTCACGGGCCCCCTGAATCGCCGCGGGTCCGTTCGCGATTTCTGGAACATCGATGTCCTGGGTCATGCTCCAGCGATCCACCCGGCCCTGGCCTCGTTGTATGTGTCCATTCCCTTCGCCCTGTCACTGCGGCACGGGCGGGCGGCCGGTCTATTTTGGGACAATTCCAGCCGACAGCATTGGGATCTCGGATCGTCCCACCCAGACAAATGGCGATTGCGGGCCGATTCTGGAGACATCGATCTTCATCTCTTTTTGGGCCCTACCGTAGAGGCGGTCCTCCAGCGCTATGCGCAACGGACGGGCACCATGCCCCTACCCCCAGAGTGGGCCCTGGGCTATCACCAATCCCGCTACAGCTACGAAACCCAAGCACGAGTCGAGGCCGTGGCTCGGGAGTTCCGGCGTCGGGACCTTCCCTGTGATGCCCTCTACCTCGACATCCACCACATGGATGCCTACCGCGTGTTCACCGTGGGACCAGGATTCCCCCAATTGGCGTCGATGACCCGGAAGCTCCGACGTCAGGGCATTCGCACTGTGGCCATTACCGATCCCGCGGTGAAAGACGATCCCGACTTTCCAGTCTTCCAACGCGGAATGGAGCGAGAGGCCTTTGTGCGAGAGGCCGACGGGAAAACAGACTATCAGGGCGAAGTGTGGCCGGGCATCGCTCGGTTTCCAGACTTTCTAAAACCCGAGGTCCGGACCTGGTGGGGAGAGGAGCAACGCTCGCTGCTCGATCAAGGCGTCGCGGGTATTTGGAATGACATGAACGAGCCGGCCAACTTTGCCCGGCCTGACAAGACCCTACCCCCCGATGCGCTGCACCGCACAGAGTCGGGGCCGCAACCCCATGCTGCCGTCCACAATCTTTACGGGCAGGCCATGGCACAGGCTTCCCGTGAAGGTCTCCTAAGCCATCGGCCCGACGAGCGTCCCTTCGTGGTCACCCGAGCGGGCTATGCAGGCATCCAGCGGCACGCCATCGTCTGGACGGGGGACACTTCCTCCCACTGGGATCACCTTCGCGACGCGGTGCCCATGCTCCTGAACCTTTCGCTCAGCGGAGTCCCGTTCTGTGGCGGCGATGTCGGAGGATTTCTGGGCAACGCCACGCCGGAGCTCTTCGTCCGTTGGCTTCAGTTTGCTGCCTTCACGCCCTTTTTTCGCAACCACAGCAACCTAGGGACCCGAGATCAAGAACCCTGGGCCTTCGGTCCGGAGGTGGAATCTATCGCCCGAGAGACGCTCCGCCTGCGCTATCAATTCCTTCCCCTGCTTTACTGCCTGAGTCAGCGAGCGGCCAGCGAGGGCGAGCCCTTGATTCGCCCCCTGCTCTACCATTACACCAACGATCCGGTGGCCGTGGCCTGCAACTCCCAATTCCTACTCGGGAGAGATCTCCTAATTGCTCCAGTACTGGAACCCGGGTGCCCAGCCCGCAGCGTCTATTTGCCCAACGATGTCTGGTTTGACTTTGGGACGGGTGAACGGCACGTGGGCGGCAAGTCCATTCTCGCGGAAACACCGCTGGATCGAATTCCAGTCTATGTCCGCGCTGGCGGAATTCTGCCTCTGGCACCCGCCCGCAACTCCACACAGGAACCTCCAGGCGAAACAGTCACTCTGCATGTGTGGCCAGGCCCAGAAGGGGCTTTTCACTGGTACGAAGACGACGGAATCACGCTCCAGCACGAGTCGGGACTTTTCCACCAACGGCTGATCACCCTTCGCCGACAAGGTAAGACCACGCACCTGCACTTCGGACCGGCCGAGGGAACGTTCGCGAGCCGTATCCAAAACTGGAAAATCGTCGTTTGGGACACGTCTCCGAAAGCTCGAATCCGGATCGACGGTGCCCTGCGTAAGTCCCCGAATTCTCCGGATGCTGAACTCCTGGTGATAGACTTGCCCAACCGGGACTCCGCGATCGACCTTTCTATCGTGGGCGGAGCCTGAAGACGCGGCTCTACTCAGTTTTAGCCGCTCACTTCTCTGTGGCCGCACTCTTGGTCCTCCCCCCTCTTGCCTTGCGGTGAACGCCCCGGCTGAGGAAGGCTGGCGTCCATGATTTCCCGGAGTTTCTGTCTGCGCATCTGGACCGGATGGCTGGGTTGTTTCTGCCTAGGAGCCTGGGCGGCCCAAATTCCCCAGACCGTGCCCATCAACGACCTGGAAGAATCCGTACCCCCGTACTCGCTTCCTGAAGTATTGACCCTGCGAAACGGCCAGCGGGTGAGCTCCGCTCAGCAATGGCCTCAACGACGGGCCGAACTGGTCCACCTGTTTGAGGATCACGTGTACGGACGGATCCCGTCGGGTCTACCGAGACAACCAGGATGGGTGGTGGAAACACGCAGAGACGCCCTTGGCGGAAAGGCGATCCGGCAGCGCATTCAAATCCCTCTCACCCGGGGTCCAAACCCCATCCTCCTCGATCTTCTCGTGTATCGGCCCTCTCAAGCCACGAAGCCGGTGCCTGTTTTTCTGGGGCTCAATTTTGACGGAAACCACACGGTCACTCCTGAAACCGATGTGCCGCTGGCCCGAGGGTGGGTCGCCAATCGTCCGCGCAGCGGTGTCACCAACCACGTTGCAAATGAGGCAAGCCGAGGCACCGACGCGGAGGCCTGGCCCATCGCTCGGATCTTGGAACGGGGTTACGGACTGGCCACGGCTTATTATGGCGACG
>JBDKKQ010000109.1:0-2649 GCA_039796015.1 Verrucomicrobiota bacterium | reverse complement strand
GGTGGGTTGGCCTTCGACGCTGCGGGGTGCCTTTACTTGGGCACTGGCGACTACACGTATGCGGACCGCTCGGAGGGCTTCGCTCCCTTAGACCATCGCCCGGGTCAGGAACTCAACGATTCTGAGCGTACCGCCGCCAACACGGCCGATTGGCGAGGCAAGATTTTGCGCATCCACCCGGAGCCCGAAGGCGGCTACACGATTCCGGCGGGCAACTTGTTTCCCCCGGGTGATCCCAAGGCATTGCCCGAGATTTATGCCATGGGGTGTCGGAACCCGTTCCGCCTCAGCCTAGATGGACCCACCGGTCGGTTATTTTGGGGCGATGTGGGCCCCGACGCCACCCAACCTAATCCGGCTCGAGGGCCTGCTGGCTTTGATGAGTTTCATGTGACTCGCACGGCGGGCAACTTTGGTTGGCCTTATTTCATCGCCGACAATCGGCCTTACCGGCGTTTTGACTTTGCGACTCAGGCGAGCGGGGCACCCTGGAACCCGGAGCGGCCGGTCAATGAATCCCCATTCAACACGGGGCTGCGCGACTTGCCGCCGGCTCGGCCGGCCTTTCTCTGGTATCCGCCGGGTCCTTCGGCGCGCTGGCCCGAGGTGGGTTCCGGACCTCGCTCCGCCATGGCGGGGCCGACCTATCATTTTTCTTCCAAGCTCCAATCCCGCAGTAAACTGCCGGCGGAGTGGGATGGGGCCACCTTCCTCTTCGACTGGGAACGGGGCTGGATTCTCGGCGCATGGCTCGATGATCGGGAGGGGTTGGCTCGACTGAAACCGCTCCTACCTGGACACAAGTTCCGCCGCCCCATTTGCCTCCAACTCGGACCCGAGGGATCCCTTTATTTGATCGAGTGGGGCAGTCGGTGGTCGGACAATACCGACGCTGCGCTCGTTCGTGTGGCGGCCGCACAATGATCGGTCAGCCCATCGCACGGCGGTAGAGGCTGGTGTGCATAGCGGACCGGTGATCTGGGCAAAACAAAAGGAGCAGGGGTCTTTGCGGACTCCCTGCTCCTCATTGAAAAGCCGACGGGCTGGTGGGCCCGCTTACTTCATGCGGTCGAAGTTCTTCTTGAGGATCTGCCACGGCTCCAAGCCCGCGCTCTTGCCCTGCAAATCATCGATGATCGACTGCTCGTTGGCGTTCTTGGTGGCACGCTGCGTCTTGTAGAACACACCGAACAGGCCGGGCCACTCGGTGTCGGCCAGCTTGTACGATGCGTATTCGTCGGTGACGTCGTGTTCCTTGGGGATCTCGTTGAACACGCCACCCTTACGCGGGATCGCGGCATCGAAGGCGCCCGGATAGAACTCCACGCACTCGCTCAAGCACTGGATGAAGCTAAATCCATCGTGATCCATGGCGGCTTCCATCATGGCCAGCACGTGGTTCGGACTGGTGGCCGTGGTGCGCGCCACGAAGGTCGCACCCGCCGAGATCGCCTGCTTGATTGGGTTGATGGGGCGATCCTTGGAACCCCAGATGTCGGTCTTCGACTTGAAGCCGATGGGCGAGGTGGGCGAGGTCTGATTCTTGGTCAGGCCGTACACGCTGTTGTCCATCACCACGTAGGTGAGTCGGACATTCTTGCGCGCCGTGTGAGTGAAGTGGTTGCCGCCGATGGAGAACGCATCGCCGTCGCCGCCGAACACGCAAACCTGCAGGTCGGGCCGGCTCAGGGAAACGCCCGAAGCAAAGGGCAGGGCGCGGCCGTGAATGTAATGAGCTCCGTGTGCCTGCACGAAGTACGGGAAGCGCGACGAGCAGCCGATGCCGGCCACGGTGGTGATCTTCTCGTGCTGGAGCTTGCGGCGCTCGATCAGCTTGAAATAGAGGGCCAAGACGGCGAAGTCACCGCAGCCGGGGCACCACGTCGGGTGATCGGCGGAGACTTCTTTCTTCGTCAGCGGCTTGCGGTCGGCGTCCAGCAGAGGTGCGACCGGCGTCGTGTTAGTATTAACCCCGCGCGAGGTGGTGGGGTTCAGGATGGCAACTTCGCTCATGATGAATGGATAAAGAGAGTTTTTGGGTTGCGGGGCGGCTTACTTGGCCATTTGCAGTGCGCGATCCACGATGTCCTTCACCTTCCAGGTGAGGCCGTCGGTCTTGGTGATGCCACGGATCTTGGCGTCCGGGATGTAGGTGCGAATCAGGGCGCCCATCTGGCCGATGCCGGCGAATCCCTCGTCGTTGAGTTCGACCACGAACACGTGGCTGAAACCGGCGAAGATATTATCGAGACCCGGAGGCAGCGGATGAATGTACTTGATGTGCACGGCGGACACCGCGTGTCCCGCGGCGCGGGCCAACTTAACGGCTTCTTGAACCGGACCTTGTGAGGAACCCCAGCTCACCAGCAGGATTTGTCCTTCGGCCGCACCGTACACGACGGGCACGGGCAGTTCCGAGGCGAGCTTCTTCAGCTTGTTGCGGCGCTTGGCGACCATTTGGACGTGCAACTTGGCGGAACCGGTTGGGTGTCCGAGTTCATCGTGCTCGAGGCCGGTCACGACAGGGTATTTGCCGCTGGCGATGCGAGTGCCCGGTGCCAGATGGCGCGTAATACCATCTGGAGCCGACAGGTCATAGGGCTTGTGATCGGTGACCGGGGTGAGATCGGGGGAGATGTCCTGAACGAT
>JBDKKQ010000108.1:0-5519 GCA_039796015.1 Verrucomicrobiota bacterium | reverse complement strand
CTGCTGGAGCTGGTCGAGATGGAAGTGCGCGATCTGCTGAACAAGTATGAGTTCCCCGGGGACAAGACCCCCGTGGTGCGCGGCAGTTCGAAGAAGGCGCTTGCTGGCGAACCCGAGGGCGAGAAGTCCATTCAGGCACTGATGGATGCGATTGATGCCTTCATTCCGCTGCCGACGCGCGAAGTGGATAAGCCGTTCCTGATGTGCATCGAAGACGTGTTCAACATTGAAGGTCGCGGCACTGTCGTGACCGGTCGTGTGGAGCGCGGTGTCATCAACAAGATGTCCGAAGTCGAAATCGTGGGCCTTAAGGATACCCGCAAGACTACGGCGACCGACATCGAAATGTTCCGCAAGCTGCTGGACAGCGCCCAAGCCGGCGACAACGTCGGCGTGCTGCTCCGCGGCACCAAGAAAGAAGACGTCGAGCGCGGCATGGTTCTCGCCAAGCCGGGCTCTATCAAGGCTCACACGAAGTTCAAGGCCGAGGTGTACGTCCTCACCAAGGATGAGGGTGGTCGCCATACCCCGTTCTTCACCAAGTACCGCCCGCAGTTTTACTTCCGCACCTCCGACGTGACCGGTTCTATCACGTTGCCTGAAGGTGTTGAGATGGTCATGCCGGGTGACAACGTGTCGGTCGATGTCGAGTTGTTCGCTCCGGTCGCCATGGAGAAGGGTCTCCGTTTCGCCATCCGCGAAGGTGGTCGCACCATCGGTGCAGGCCGCGTCGCTGAAGTGTTGGCTGCCTAAAGTTTTCAACGGTGAGGGAAGGATCAATCCTTAGCGTTTGATCCTTCCCTTCCGCTGTCTTTTCTGTAAGAGTTGTCGGTGTCAGTGAACAGGGCGTTAGCTCAATTGGTAGAGTAGCGGTCTCCAAAACCGTTGGTTGAAGGTTCAAGTCCTTCACGCCCTGCCAGTCTCCCGGAGGGGTGGCAGAGTGGTCTAATGCGGCGGTCTTGAAAACCGCTGTGGGCTGACGCTCACCGGGGGTTCGAATCCCTCCCCCTCCGCCAATATTATATACCGTGAAAGAATATCTTCCGTTCCTCATCTGGTTCGCCGTGATGGGCGCGATCTTCGCCTTTGCTTGGAAGCAGGGGCATTTGGCGCGGCTCACCGCTTATGTGTCGGCCACACAGCAGGAACTTAAGAAGTGCAACTGGCCTTCTCGCGATGAGTTGATTCAGTCCACGGTGCTGATCTTCGTCGTCATTGGTCTTCTGGGGTTCTTTACGATGGCCTCCGATTTTGTCGTGGTGAGCTTCGTCCAGGCGCTCATCAAGGTCTCCTGAGTTAAACGTTTTCGTCCAAACCCCTTTCGATCCCGATTCTGCACATGAACACCCAGTGGTTTGTCCTGCACACCCTAGCCGGTCAGGAGCAGAAGGTCCGGGACACCATCAACCGTCGGATCAAGAGCGACGAGATGGAAGAGTATATCCGTGAGGTTCTTCTCCCGATGGAGAAGGTAGTTGAGGTCCGTGGTGGCAAAAAAACCATCACCAATCGCAAACTTCATCCGGGTTATGTCTACGTCGACATGGCATTGCTCGACGAAGGCAAGCGCCCAATGGAAAAGCCTTGGTACTTCATTAAGGATATCCAAGGTGTGATCGGTTTCGTGGGCGGCGAGCGCCCCATGACCGTCACTGATGATGAGATCGCCACCATCAAGGAGCAAATTTCTGACAGTGAAGACACCGAGCGTCCGAAGGTTAACTTCGACATCGGCGAGACCGTCAAGATCAACGACGGTCCATTCCTCAACTTCACTGGCGTCATCGAAGAGTTGGAGCCTGAAAAGGGCAAACTTAAGGTGACCGTAGATATCTTCGGGCGTAAAACGCCCGTCGAACTTGAATACTGGCAGGTAGAGAAGTCGTGATGCCTCTCAAGCGACGTCGTACACCCCGCCGCAAACAAACTGGATAGAACATGGCAAAGAAAGTTACAGGCATCGTCAAACTGCAAATCCCCGGCGGTCAGGCCAATCCGGCCCCCCCCGTGGGTCCTGCACTGGGTTCGCAGGGCATCAACATCATGGGCTTCTGTAAGGAGTTCAATGCTGCCACCAAGGACCGTCCTGGTCTGGTGATCCCCGTGATCATCACCGTTTATCAGGATAAGTCCTTCACCTTTATTCTGAAGTCCCCTCCGGCTTCCGTGCTGCTCAAGAAGGCTGCTGGAATCGCCTCGGGATCGAAGGTCCCCAACAAGGAAAAGGTTGGTAAAGTAACCCGTAAGCAGGTCTTGGAGATCATCAAGGCCAAGGGATCTGATATGAACTGCAACAGCGAAGAGGCGGCATTCCGCACCATCGCTGGTACCGCCCGCAACATGGGCATCGATATCGTTGGCTGACCGAAGCTGCGATTTTCAATTTTATCAAAAACGCCGCCCCTCAGGGCGGCGTTTTTCTTATCAGCTCAGTACTTCTCCAAAAGAACCGGTCCCATAAACCTCTCCTGGTAGAATTACTTCCCCCCAAGAGACCCCGTCTCTTAGCAACGTTCCGGAAACCACGGAAAGTTGCCGGTTTAAAATCCGAGGTTTTGCCGGATCCTCGGTTCCAATTTCTTCTAGGATGAGCGCTATGGGTTTCTTCCCTCTTCCAGATGAGGCCGAATGCGTCAGGGCTCACCAGAGCTGATCAGAATTCGTTGGGGCAACTGAAAAGCTCAGGCCGGATCGATGATCCATTGAGTTTCTGGGCTCAGTGGTTTTCATACCGTTACGGACACCAGTCCGCGTTGAAAGGGGATGGCGTGGAAGTGTCAGGCCACGTGAGCAACTCTTCCCGGAAGCATCCTAGAACTGCGCTGAGTTTCTCGGAGCGAATCTTCCTGAGAAACTCGGGAGGCCGCTGATCAAAAATCCCGATGGACCCAGCAGGCTGATAGGAATGCCGTCAGCAAGCCGCCGGCAGCCAACGCCATCCCTAGAGTTGCATAGTGGGCACCCCCAAACCAGACACCGCCACCGATGGCGACCGAGCCCACTAACAAGGCCAACAGACCACCCATCAGGCAATTGAGGGCCACTTTGTCTAAGGATTGGGAGAGCCGTTTCATAAACGTGTTTTGTTTGTAACAAAAACGTCACAGAAGAAGCAAACCCAAAATTTAGAACTTTGATCCGCCGATTTTAATCCGTGGGATTTCCGCCTGAAAATCGGTCGTCCGTCCAAGGATCGGCCGTGTTGGAGTATCCGCGGAGTTCCCAGAACCCCAAGATATCTTGGTCCATGAAGGTGATCTCCCGAATCCACTTGGCTCCCTTCCAGGCATAACGCTTAGGCAAAATCACCCGAGCCGGTCCACCATGTTCCACGGCGAGGGGTTGACCATTCCATTGATGAGCAATGAGCACATCATCATCGAGGCAGGCTTCAATGGGATTATTGGTCGAGTATCCGTCATAACTCTTGAAGAACACATGGGTTACGCTGGCCTTGGGACGGACGAGATCCGCCAGTGAGAGAAAGGCTACTCCCTGCCAAAGCATGTCGAACTGGCTCCAGGTGGTGACGCAATGAAAGTCGCTTGTGTCGGTGAACTGAGGCAAAGCTAAGAATGCCTTCCAATCGAGGATTAACGGATTCTCGACATGCCCCCCAATCTTCAGTTGCCATTGATCCAAGGGTATCTCGGGCTTCACCCCTAGATCCAAGACCGGAAAGTTGTGGACCTGGCGTTGCCCGGGAGGCAGCCGGTCCACGGAGCGGACTTCGGGCAGAGCCGTACCAGCCATTTTGCGAGCCCACCGTTCTTTGGCGGCGATGTACGCTTCCTTCATGCGTCTAATTCTCGTGCCGTATTGTGAATGATCAACCGTTGAAGCAACTCTCAGACATAATCCGGTGAACGGTGGAAATATTGCCTGCATCGTAACCACGTCTTTCGGTTTCCGACTCAATGGCTATCGTCGGGCCGAACCAAACCTTGAAACGGTGGTCTATCATCCTGTTGTTCCTGGTCGGCGGTGGAGCCATCCTCTGGTTCTGGCTGTCGCGTTATGAAGATCGTTTCGATCCGCAAATCCGACGAGTCGCCCAACACTATCGATTGCCGCCCTCGTTGGTGAAGGCCGTGGTCTGGAAGGAAAGCCGCTTCGACCCGTCGGTCCGAGGGCGAGCCGGCGAAATCGGCCTCATGCAGGTGACGGCGGTCGCCGCTCAAGAATGGGCGGATGCCCTTAAACTGACCCGCTACTCCCATGAGCAAATTCTGGATCCGTCCACCAATTTGCATGCGGGATCCTTCTACTTGTCAAAGGTGCTCCAGCGGTATGCGGCCACGGACAATCCCACTGCCTATGCGCTCGCCGACTACAATGCCGGCCGACGGAATGTCCTGCGTTGGATGTCGGCCACCAACGCTCCCCAGGCCCGCACCAACAGTGCCCAGTTTCTGGCGGCGATGACTTATCCAGGCACCCGACAGTATGTGGAGCAAATCTTGGAGCGGCGACGACGCTACGAGTCGCAGTTTGCCCGCGACATCCGGTCCAATACTGCGCCGGGTGGGGGGCCAAAAGTACCGCACCCTTAAACCGGGTCCGGTCATTCACAGCCTTCCTCACGGCGGTTGTCGAGTTTTCGTACGGTGATTGGTCTAAGGTTAGAAATTTACAAAGAGTGGCTCTCTGAATGAGCACCTCTGTTGGTTGGGTGCTGCTCATCCTGAAGACATCGAACACCGATCCATGCCAGCCCTCAGGTTACGACGGTTCGGTCGGACCGTGTTTTCAGAGCGGCCCTAAAAAAACAGGTCGCTTCAGGCTTGGGCTTGGTGGCGCCTTGAGGCTTTGATGAGAACCATGACGTCCGAGGTGCTCACGGGTCTTTCGGTTCTGGTCCTCGAAGATGAACCCCTCTGGCGGCGGCATCTGGTCGCCAGTTTGGAGCGTTGGGGTGCCGAGGTCACCGCCACTGACTCGGTGGCCGGGGCCCGCAAGGCGCTGGGCTCGGCGAATTTCGATTTCGCCCTGATGGACGTGAACCTGCCCGATGGCCTGGGGCCGGACCTGCTTCGCGACAAGTCCGTCCCGGCTCATACGGGCGTGGTGATCATGACGGCCGAGGGAGGAATCTCTGGCGCGGTGGAGGCCATCCGGTTGGGAGCTCTTGATTACCTCACCAAGCCCTTCGAGCCCGAGGCGCTGGCGCTGACCCTTCGCCGTGCTCGCTCCACCCAGGCAGGTCGACGCGTGGCCGAGCAGCAACGCGCTGAAAGCCCCAGCTACTTCTTTGGCAACGCCCTGGCCGGCCTCAAGACCCAGATCGAACGGATCCTCGCTGCCGATCGACGGATGGAGACCCATCTGGCACCGGTGCTCATCGAAGGTGAGACCGGTACCGGTAAGACCTCCTTGGCTCGTCGGATCCATCGCGAAGGACCCCGGGTCGAGGGGCCCTGGGTGGAAATCAATTGTTCAGCGATCCCGGAGCACCTCGCTGAATCGGAACTCTTCGGCCACGAGAAGGGGGCCTTCACCGATGCTCGCACCACCCGCAT
>JBDKKQ010000107.1:0-13236 GCA_039796015.1 Verrucomicrobiota bacterium | reverse complement strand
TGGAGCGGGCGACGGGATTCGAACCCGTGACAACTAGTTTGGAAAACTAGGACTCTACCGCTGAGCTACGCCCGCGTTCCAGTGGTAGAAACATTCCTGATTCCACGGAGCATTTCAAGCCCCACGTGGGTCGCGGATCCAAAAAATTATTTCGCGGTAGAGGCCGAGGTTGTGGATCTCAGCGGTTCCCGCGGTTCAGTTGGTTTTTTAAACCGCAAAATACTGGGGCCTGATTAGTCCAGATAACGGGCGATTCGTTCAGCCTCAGGGTGGTGGGCCTTAGGGGAGGGGTATCGGAACCCATCGTTGGGCTTCAGAGGGGCTCCGCTGCGATTTTCTCTGCCAGAATTTTGAGCCAATGGGCGGCCTCTGCCTTGGCTTCGGTGGCGGGTGCCAGCGTGGGGACGATGGCTCCAAGCCGTTGGAAGAGCGTGGCCGATTGCTCCGCGGCGCTCGGTGCTTCTAAGACACCCGCTAGGCCCCAGCAGGGCTTTGATCGTTGGCGGCAGAGCAGGGCAATTTGGCCGGTGCCTTTGCCCATGAAGGTCTGGGAATCGATGCATCCTTCGCCGGTCACGATGAGGTCAGCCGTGTCGATCTCGGCGATGAGGTCCGTGTGCCGGGCCACGATTTCGAATCCCGATTCTAGGGTGGCTCCGAGAAATAGGCGCAGTCCGAAGCCCAACCCGCCAGCCGCACCGGCCCCGGGTAATTGGTCGAAGCGGGTCCCGTGGGTGTTGGTCGAGAACTCGGCCAGTCGACCCAGAGCGGCGTCGGCGATCGGGAGGTCTTGGGGGCGAAGACCCTTTTGGGGCCCATAAACACGGCTGCAACCCCGGACACCCAACAACGGGTTGTCGACATCGACAGCCACGGTGATGGGCAGCGGGTAGGGCGATTGGGGCGGTGCCCAGCGATGCAGTTGATCGAGGTGAGTCCAGCGCTCGATGGGTTGGCCAGCCTCGTCGAAGAATTCCCATCCGAGGGCCCGAGCCATGCCGAAGCCGGCGTCGTTGGTGGCGCTGCCGCCGATACCCATGAGCACCTCGCGGGCCCCGGCGTGCTGGGCAGACTTCAGCACGGCACCGAGGCCGGTGGTGTCGAGTTCAAAGGGGTGAAAGCGGCCCGGCGGGAGTTGAGCAAGGCCGACGATGGCAGCCGACTCGATCAGGGCGCGACCGGAATGCGGATCGTACCACCAATGCGCTTGGATGGGGCGATGGGCCGCATCGACGGTTTCCACGGTTTTGCGCTCAGCACCCAGGCGCTCGGCCAAGACCGATCCGAATCCGTCACCGCCGTCGCTGATGGGCAGCAGGGTGAGCGTGTCGTCGGGTCGAAGGCGTCTCCATCCCTCGGCGATAGCCTGGGCTGCGGCTGCGGCGGTGAGGGTGCCTTTAAACTTGTCGGGAACGATAAGGACGCGGAGCGGCATTGACCGCGAGGGTGGTCTGCACGGGGGCTTCTGGGCAAGTTGGGGAACGTAGAATGGAGAATAGCGAACGGAGAATCGAGTGACGGGCTATGGGCCCACAGCTCGGTCCATCTGTTTTAGGGCACCATCTTGAGGTGCATCGACTTCAGGTCGAACCAGACTTCTCCGGCATGGGCGCGAATCTCGGCCACCAATTCGATATCGCGCGGGTCATGGATTAAAAAGGGATGAACGAATTCGGTCCACTCGCTGTCGCCGGTGAAAAGTCGGACGTGCTCGCCGCCACTGAGTCGAAAGGATGCACCGCCTGGGTAACGTTGATCTGGAGCTGCCTGAACGCCTCGGGTGCGAATGCGGCCGCGCACCTCGTACTTGCCGATGGGTAGCCGGATCATGGCTCGGAACGAGGCGACGGAGTCGGGTGCTTGAGCCTGGATGTAGAGGGTGTCGAGGTCTCCAAGTTTGGTGGGCTCCATCTTAACTTGGCCGCGCTGATACCGGGGTTGCCATCGCGCGAGGGCCGTGACGCCACCGACTTCAAAACGGATGGGCTTGGGCTGTGATTCGAGGCGCGACTTGGCAATTTCGATACGGCGGAAGGCGCGGTCTTGAAAGGAGTGGATGGCTTCGCTGCGCCATTCTCGCTGATCCTGCGGCAGCGACTGGATCATGGGCATGAGGCGAGCGCCCACGCGTTTGAAATGGGCGTCGAGGGTCTCTGTTGTGAACACGTCTCGGAGCAGGCGATCGATCTCCGAGTAGAAGCGGTCGCGGTAGGTCGGCACATCGAACAATTGCCGGGACAACAGGCCGCCGCCGGGGATCTCCAGGTCCTTCCCGATATTGCCGAGCAATTGGTCCATGCCGTGCGGTTGGAAGATGGCCTTGCCGGTGCGCGGTTCGAAGTAGATGCGGTAGTTGTTTCGGTTGTTGCCGTATCCATCCCAATCCACGAGCAAGGCCTGCATGGCCGATTCGGTGATGAAACGGTCGACATCGAGGATGGATTCGAGAGCTGTCTCGCGGCGTCGGAGGTCACCGAGGTCGGCGGCATCGCGGAGTTTTTGAAGGTCCTTGTAATCGAGCGGGCCGTCGCCCGAGTCGCGGTCAAGGTCCTGGTCGATGTCGCGGACGAACCCACCGTCGTAGAAATTGCCGGAAGGGTCGGGATAATTGCGGCGCAAGAAGCTGCGGTTGTAGCCTTCTTTCAGCACGTAGGGGCCGAGTTCGCGGCCATCGAAACTAACCAGTGCCTGGGTGGCCCGGGCGGTGGGGATGCCCACCTTTTCATAGAGGCGGCGGCCGAGTTGCTCGCTCAGCAATGAGGGGTCTTGGACGGAGTTGTTGAGATGAATTTTGTCCATCCCGCTGAAACGCTGTCCGGGGACGAGTTTGTCGAAGTTGAGCGTCAGGGCGGGGTTGTCGTCTACGCTTCGGGTGCTGCCGGCCGAGCCTTTGACGTGGACGAGCACCTTTTCAAAGCGGTTGGTGCCCACGGTGACAGTCGACTGGACGGGGCTGCGGGGATTATCGCGCAGCTTCTGGATCTCGGCCGGTGCGAAGGTGATGACAAACCGTTGGATGGGGCCGCTGAAGAGAGCCTCGGCGGCGGCGTCATCGGCCTGCTGGCGGGCCCGTTTTGAGCCGGGCTTGGGAGGCTGGGTTGTCGCCTGAGAGTTTGCCGGACCGGGCCCCGGAGCTTCGGCACCGAAGACGGGCCATGTCACCGGTTCCCCAATGAGGAAACCGGCCACCGTTAGGATCAAAATCCGGCGAGCCATCACAGGCACCAGCGTTGACTGCTGGGTTCAGAGTTCAAGCCGAAGGATGTGACAACCTCGTAAATCTCTGTCCCGACGGGGTCACTTCAGCTTCAGGAGCTCTTCGGCGATTTGCACCGCATTGAGAGCAGCCCCCTTGAGCAGTTGGTCGCCGCAAATCCAGAGGGACAGGCCGTTCTCTAGGGCACAGTCCATGCGGATTCGGCCGACGGCACAGTTGTCCTTCTCGGAAGTGTGCAGGGGCATCGGGTATTGGGAGGCCGACGGGTTGTCCACCACATCGAGGCCCGGGGCCTCGAGCAGGACTGCACGGGCAGCTTCAACGGTGATGGGCCGGTCGAATTCAGCACTGACGGCCACGGAGTGAGAGCGGTACACAGGAACGCGCACGCAGGTGACCGAGGCCTTGAAGCCCGGGTGATGCATGATTTTGCGTCCCTCGTTCTCGAGCTTCATCTCTTCTTTGGTGTAGCCGGAGTCCAGGAATGAATCGACCTGCGGCAGGACGTTGAAGGCGATTTGGTGCGGGTAGACTTCGCGGGTCACCGGTTCGCTGCGCACGATTTGGCCGACTTGCTTTTCCAGCTCTTCGATGGCCTTCGCGCCGGTGCCGGAGACGGCCTGGTAGCTCGAGGCGAAGATGCGCTTCACGCCGAAGGCCTGATGCAGCGGGTACAAAGCCATCAGGGTGATGGCAGTGGTGCAGTTCGGGTTGGCGATGATGCCCTGATGCGAGGCCACGTCGGCCGCGTTGATCTCGGGAACCACCAGCGGGACAGTCGGGTCTTGGCGGAAGTAACTGGAGTTGTCGACCACCACGCAGCCGGCCTTCACCGCGGACGGGGCGTAGTCCCGCGAAATGGAGCCGCCGGCGCTGAAGAGAGCGATGTCGATCCCGGCAAACGCATCATGGGTCAGCTCCTCTACGGTGATTTCAGTGCCCCGGAAGGTGAGCTTTTTGCCGACCGAGCGGGCCGAGGCCAGCAGGGTCAATTTGCCGACAGGAAAATTGCGGCGCTCCAGGGTCCGGATCATCTCGATGCCGACGGCACCGGTGGCACCGACCACGGCCACATGGGGACTGCTCTTCATAAAGTAGGGGAGGGAGTGTGGTCTCGGATCGGCCCCTGTCGAGAGGGAAGCGCCAATTCGGCGTTCCCGTTCCCATAGTCGCCCTTGAACCTCCCCCGGAACCCGGCTGGGGTCGGTCCCACCTATTTACACAAAAGGGGACACTCAACACTATTAAGACACCCGCTCAATCGGTAGACAGCAGTGAATCCTCCCCAGTGTTTTGGGGTAGGGGCGGGTGAAACTTTAGCGTCCCAGTCCTGCTTCGGAGCAGTCTGGGGGGGGCTGGGATTTCTTGGCGGGCGGGCTCTGCTTAGGGGAACCCGGCCGGGGTCGGTCCCACCTATTTACAAAAAAGGGGCCACTCTACACTATCAAGACAGCCACTCAATCGGTAGACAACATTGAACTCCTGCCCCAGTGATTTGGGGTAGAGGCGAATGAAACTTTAGCAGCTCAGTCCTGCTTCGGAGCAGTCTGGGAGGGCTGCGGTTTCTTGGCTAGCGGGCTCTGCTTAGGGGTCGCCGGTTTGGTGGCCGGAGCCTTTTTGGCAGGTGGCTTGGGCACCACCTTGGATGCCGGCGCCTTCTTGGTTGGAGCCGGAGCCGGAGGGGGAGCTGTAATTAGGCGGACAGAAATCTCAGGAGAAGGAGCCCGACGCCCATCGGCAGAAACTGCCTCGACTCGAAATCCGTAATCGCCGGGCGGAAACGGGGCCATGGTGAACTGAAACCCCCCGTTGGTAGACGATCGCGTTTCGGTGAGCAGTTGTTCCGAATTCGGAATTTGGCGTAGGAAGAGAAATACCCGGGCCTGCGGGTGGCTGATACCTTGAATCGAGGTGAACTGACGAACCAGCAGGGTCGATCCGGCCGTCGGTAGCGTGATGGCCGAAGGCGTCAGAGGTGGAAGAACTGGTGCGACGGTTCGAGGCGCTGTGGCCGGCTTAGGAGTGAGGACCCAGGCCCCGAGGATGGCAATCAGTGCAATCGGGATGAGCAGGTGCCAGGCATCGTAGGTTCCGAGCCAGTAGCGGGGTTTGCCTTGTGCGTTGAACATGGCCGGTCAGACGGAGTCGGGGCGGGTGCCGGAGGCCTTCAGTGAGGCAACCTCAGCGGCGAGCCGGTTGCGTTCGTGGGTCAGCGTGTCGAGGTCTTGGAACAGTGTCTCCAAATCTCCAGACGGAGAAGGAGTCGGTTCCAATTTCAAGGCCGCAAGCTCGGCCTCGACGGTGCCCAATTGTTCCGACAAATCTTCGGCTCGGGAGGCCAGAGCCTTCGTCTCGGCGAGCTCGGATTCCAGCCGGGCATGCGATTCGGAAACGACCGCCAACTCGTTCTCTAGGTCTTTGACTCGTTGAGCCAGAGCCAGATC
The DNA here is from genome assembly GCA_039796015.1 of Verrucomicrobiota bacterium. Lineage (GTDB taxonomy): Bacteria > Verrucomicrobiota > Verrucomicrobiia > Limisphaerales > UBA9464 > SXXZ01. Next base: position 7,575 of record JBDKKQ010000107.1, on the reverse strand, counting down.
GGAGGTGGGTACCGCAGAAGCGGACGGTGCCTCTTTAACTTCTGCTGTTTCCGCCCGATAGGCCGCAAACTCCGCCTTCATGGATTCCAGCGCCTGAGCATCTGCGGCGGATTTGCGGATGGCTGTATCGGCACGATTCTTGGCGGTCCGACACTCCCGCTCCCAAGCGTTGGTCTGAGTTTCCTTCAGCATCAGCGCTGCTTCAAAATCCATCCGCCGAGTCTGGAGGGTCTCTAGTTGGAGGCGGGTTGCGGCGGCCTCCGCCTGACTGGCGGCGCACCGCGCTTCAGCCTCAGCGAGAGTCGTCTGGATCTCGGTAAAACGGGTGCGTTCTTCATCCTGACGGGTGAGGAGCTGAGAGACTGACTGGCATTCCGATTCAGCGCTGACGAGTTGGGTGCGGACTCCTTCCAGCGTGGTGTCCCGCAGTTGCACAGCCTCTTGCAGGGCGAGGTTGACTGTTAATTGAGCGGCCAATTCGCGACGGGATTGGTCGAGCAGCGGCCGCAGCGTTTCATTTTCCGAAATAGCGAGTTGTTGAGCCAGTCGCAGCGATTGAAGAGCAGCTTCTTGGTCCAAAGCCAGCGGTGCTGCCGTGGCTAGTTGCAGCTTTAGGTCCAGAACTTCGGATTCGGCGGATTGGCGCAGGGAACGTTCCATCGACCCCTGTCCCGAAAGCGTGTGGATCTCTGCTCGCAAATTCGCGGCGATTTCTTCGTCTTCCGTTTTGGCCTGCTTCAGTAGAGCCAATTCAGCGGCAGCCCGTTGCGCAGTTGCGAGGTTCTCAGCCGAACGTTGAGCTCCGAGAGCTTCAGCCGCCGTCTTCGCCTTGACCGTGGCGTCCAATTCAATCGTCCGGTTCTTGAGGGTCTCGACTGAGCGGTTCAGCTCGTGACGCAGATCAGTGATTTGCCGTTCGCGGGTGAGCAACGTCTCTTGAGTCTCGAACATCGAGCTGCGCAGGAAGAACAGGTCCAGCAGCCACTTGACGAGCAATCCGCTCAGGAATGCGGCAGCCAACGGCAGCCAAGGGGAGGCAAGTAGGGCAAACATAAAACCAATGGGGCGAACGTTCCTTCACGTTACCGATGCTGCCCGCTCAGGGGAATCCCCAATCCCAGTGAAAAAGGGGTGCCTAGGAATTAGCTTTCGACGGCGGTGACGCCGCGTTGGCGGAGCATGGCTTCCATGACTTGGTCCATGGCGTGTTCTGCCAAGGGGCGGCTCACTTCGTCGAGTCGGGCATTGGCGGCCTTGAGTTGGGTGGGGTCGCCCGTCTTGGTCTTGGGGTTTTCTTCTGACAAAATTGCTTCGACCACTTCTAGGGCCTCGTGCAGCTGCTTTCGGTAGTCGTCGTCGAGGTCTTTGTCGTACTCCGCCATGGTCTTGCGGGTCGCCGTTAAGGTCTCGCCGCTACGGATCTTGGCCTCGATCCACTGACGGGCGCGCAAGTCGTCAAAGGCGTTTTCCACGGATTCCTCGACCATCTTCTGCACGTCGGCGTCGTCCACGTCCACGGCTGAGCGCATCTGAACGATCTTTTGGTGACCGGTCTTCACGTCGCGGGCCAGCACGTGAAGGATGCCGTTGGCGTCGATCTCGAACTGGACACCCACGCGGGGTACTCCTTTCGGGGCCGCCTCGAACTCGAGGTCAAACTCTCCGAGGCTCCAATTGTCACGGGCGCGCTCGCGCTCTCCCTGCAGGACGTGGATCTTCATGCTGCGCTGGTTGTCTACAGCGGTGGTGAAGAGCTCGCCTGCCTTCACTGGGATGGTGGTGTTCCGGTGAATAATGACATTCATCAACCCACCGAAGGTTTCGATGCCGAGCGAAAGCGGGGTGACATCGAGCAGTAGTAGGTGGCTGAGTCCGCCGCGCAGAATTTCTGCCTGGATGGCCGCGCCGAGGGCTACCGCCTCATCGGGGTTTTGGGAGGTGTTGAGCTGAGGGCCCTTGGCTTTGTGGTGCTCGTCGCCCAAGCGCAGGTCTCCCCGGGTTTCTTCGAACTCCGAGCAACCAAACCAGTGCGCCACGCATTGCCGGACCAGCGGCATCCGGGTTTGTCCACCGACCAGAATGACCTGGTTCAGATCTTTGGATTCCAGCTTCGCGTCGCTCAGTGCGCGGAGGCAGTGTGAGCGGGTTTTCTCGATAATGCCGCGGGTGAGGGTTTCCAGTTCTGCCCGGGTAATGCGGCGTAAGAAGCTGAAGTCCGGCGTGAGGAAGGGGAGTTGTACTTCCGTCTCCAGGTCGGAACTGAGGCGAATCTTGGCCGCTTCGGCGGCTTCCCGGATGCGGGAGACCAGCGGTTGCCGGGCCGGGGCGGCTTGCTGGAGATCGGGGCCGCCTGCCTTGGAGATCTCGGAGATTAAAAAGTCGCTCAGCGCACGGTCCAGATCATCGCCGCCTAATCGGGTATTTCCGTGGGTAGCCAGGACCTGAAAAACACCATTGTTGAGCTCAAGAATAGAAAGGTCAAAGGTGCCGCCACCCAAGTCGTAGACCGCGATCTTGGAGTGCTCCTTGAGCTTATTGAGACCGTAGGCGAGCGCCGCCGCGGTCGGCTCATTGATGATGCGCTCGACCTTGAATCCGGCTAGTTCTCCGGCGCGCAGCGTGGCATTCCGTTGGGCATCATTAAAATAGGCTGGAACGGTGATGACCGCACGATCTATGGGTTGTCCCAACGTAGATTCGGCATCTCGTTTGAGCTTTTTTAGCACCTCGGCAGCCACCTCTTCCGGGCTCCAAACCCTGCCTCCGATGTCGAAGCCGGCGGGTCCGTTCTCGGTGCGCTGGACGGGGTAGGTGACTCGAAGGTCTTCTGGGGTGAGCATCGAGCCGCGCCGACCCATAAACCGCTTGGTGGAGTACAGGGTGCGCTCGGGGTGCAAAACGCGCACCCGATTGGCGGCGTGTCCTACCAGAGGTTCTCCGCCGTTGGCAGGAACATGGACCACTGAAGGGGTGAGACGTTGCCCCTCCGCATCCGCGATAACGTAGGGGATGCCACTCTCTACGATGGCGACCAGCGAGTTGGTGGTTCCGAGGTCGATGCCGACGATGTTGCTCATTGAACTGGAGTGATTATGTCTGATTTGCCGGGGAAGCCAAGTCAGGTGCGGCCATTCGTTGAGAAAATTCCTGGTAAGCCCTTCGAAAAACGGGCCTGCCTACCGTCGTTGATGCGGCCGTCAAGAAGCGGGTTGAGCCGCTTTTTCGGCCAGATACTTCTCGTAGGTGTTCGGGGCTCCCTTCACCAGGTAGGCGACTCCTTCGGGAGAGTGCCGGATGCGGTCGGAGCTCTGGGTCTTCGACAAGTAGTCGTGGACGGCCCGTGAGCAGCCGTCCCAGATAAAGTAGTCGTCGATCAGGATCATGCCGCCCTTCACGACCTGAGGATAGAAGGCCTCCAGGCACACCCACGTCGATTCATACCAGTCTCCGTCCAACCGCAGCAGGGCGATGCCCGGATCGATGCGCACCCCAGGCACTGTTTCGTTGAACCAGCCTTTGTAGATCTTGAATCGCGATTCGCCCGCCTTGGCCATGGCCTCTTCGGCGTAGGTTTGTTCCGCCTTACAGTTGTCGAAGTAGTAAGCGTCGGTCTTTGCGGCCTGCCACTGTTTGGCGGCATTGCCATCGATGTCTTTGGCCTCGGGCAAACCTTCGAAGCTGTCGAAGAGATGGTAGGATCGGTTCTGCCCGCCCAGGAGCGAGGCGATGCCCGCGACCATGCCGCCACGCCAAACACCGCATTCTACGATATCCCCCGGGATGTTTCGTACCTGTCGAGCCAGGTCGATGTTGTCAGCATACATCGGTGGCGAGATCATGGTCCACGGGTGGAATGCCCGGTAGATCGTCCGACCGGAGGCCTTAGGTCCGGGGCGCGGAGGGAAGAGTTTCGAGAGCATGGTCGGAGAAAACGGTCTGTGAAGGATCGGCCCAAAACGGTCGGCCTTCCAATCCCCTTTTTCGAGCGGTCTGTTTTCGGCCTCTAAGAGGGATAACGATGGTGTGACCAATGTGGGCTTAAATTATAGCGCCGAATTCGCTAGGCCCAAGGGCCGCTTGCCTTCGAGAGGGGTGTCTCCCAACCTGTAGGTAGTGACGCGACCCTTGGCCATTGTCTTCTACGAGAAGCTCCTTCCCGGAACTCAGGTGGTGAACCGTCTAACCGATCTCGGGTACCGCGTCACAGCGACCCAGACTGCCGTGGACGTGCCCCGCCTCGTGCGAGAGCACACGCCCATGGTGGTTATAGCAGACTTGGCTCTTCGTCATGGCGATTTCTGCGGGATCATCGCCCAATTGCGGGCCAGTCCGGACCTGGCGCATGTGCCCGTCTTGGGCTACTGTGATTCCAAGAATCGAAAACTAGTAGACGCTGCTCTGGAGGCCGGTGCCAAGCTTGTTGCCGCCGAGCAGGGGATTCCCGATCAGTTGGCGCAATTGCTAGATCAGGTGCTGGCTGTAGATTGACTGACTAGTGTCCTCGGATCGGCCGAGTGGTCCCTGAAAACCTATGAATCCAATCGCACTTTCCCAAGGTATTCACGTTGAGCATTTGCTTTATAGCATCGACCGGATCCGCTGGGCCGGGCTTCCTGCTGGCGAGTCCGACCAAGTGCGCCTTCGTCTGGAGTCCTTGGCCGCCCGGTTTCCCGGACCCGCTCATCCCCGGTTGATGACTCTGGCCAACGTGGGAGGAAAGGCCGATATCGGTTTCATCTTGTTCCACGCCACGCTCGATGGGCTTTCTACTCTCCACCGCGATTTGGAGGCTTGTTTTCCGCCAGGTACCTTGGTTCCCGTCTTCTCCTACCTGAGTGTCACCGAGTTGCCCGAGTATGTTCCGACCGAGGACGATCTTCGTCGGTATCTTGAGACTGCTGAACCCCGCCACACGCCCGAATCGCCGGAGTTCGAGCAGGCTCTCGAGGCGGCCAAGAAACGTAATGAAAGTCAGAAGTTCTATCGGCTTAATCCCGAACTTCAGGATGACTGGTCGATCGTGTGTTTCTATCCCATGAGCAAAAAGCGCTCTGGGGGTGACAACTGGTACATGCTCGATTTCGCGGCTCGCAAGGCACTCATGGGAACCCATGCGCGTACCGGTCGCAAATATGCGGGCAAGATTAGCCAGCTCATTACGGGATCTACGGGTCTCGATAATTGGGAATGGTGTGTCACGCTCTTGGCTCATCGACTGGATGACGTGAAGGGTATCGTCTACGAAATGCGATTCGACGAGGTCACGGCCCGCTACGGCGACTTCGGCCCCTTCTACGTTAACCTCCGACTGCAACCGACCGCACTGTGGCTGCACCTACACTTGTGAACTCATCACCCTCAGTAGCGCCGCTTCGGATGGTCTCCAACGGCACCACGTGGATTCCCGCGGCAGGATCGGTGAGTCCTCCGGTGGAGTCGCTTTACGTGCATGTGCCGTTCTGTGCCCAGAAGTGCGAGTACTGTGCATTCTATTCGGGCCCGGCTTCCGGTGATCTAATCCAGCGCTACGTCCAGGCGCTCCTTTTGGAGTTAGAACTCATCGCCCAAGACTGCCGACCCAAGACGGTGTTTTTCGGAGGCGGAACTCCCTCGTTGCTGACCCTCAAGCAATGGGAGTCGGTCTTGACGACCCTTCATCGGTTGGGTCTGGGCAACGCTGCGGAGTTCAGCGTGGAGTGCAATCCGGCGACCGTTTCGGCGGATAAAGCGGCCCTTTTGCGCCAGTTCGGGGTCAATCGCATTTCCATGGGCGTGCAATCGCTCGATGAGGCGTTGTTGGACCGGTTGGGGCGTGTCCACAGCCGCGACATGGTGTTCCGGAGTTACGACATTTTGAGAAAGGCGGGCTTCGAGAACATCAACATCGATCTGATGTTTGCGATCCCGGGCCAGACGATGGAGATCTGGAACCGCACCTTGGATGAAGCCTTGGCCCTGGGCACTGAGCACCTCAGCTGCTACGAGGTGATTTACGAAGAGGATACCCCCCTTTACGAGCAGCTCAAAGCTGGGGAATGCGATGTAGATGACGACTTGGCAGCCGACCTGTATGAGGTGCTGTACGATCGCGTTGGAGCCGTGGGTTTTGGGGCATACGAAGTTGCCAATTTTGCTCGTCGCCGACGGGTGGGCGAATCGGTGGATCGACCTGAGGCGGAGCCCGGCATCCCGGCTTTTGCTTGCCGACACAATGTTGGCTATTGGCGCGGACGAGACAGCTACGGTTTGGGGCCCAGCGCCAGCGAATGGGTGCGTGGGTTGCGCTCGCGTAACTGGTCTAACACCGTGCTGTATTGTGAGCAGTTGGAGAAAGGCCGCAGAGCCAAGGAATTCGCCGAAGCGCTCCCGCCTCTTGGGCGAGCCGGAGAGATGGCTGCTTTCGGTTTGCGGATGAATGCCGGTTGGCCGTGGGAAGAGTTCCAAGGTCAGACCGGGTTCGACCTCAGGACCGAATGGCCCACAGAGATGGCTCAACTAGTTTCCAGGGGTTGGGCTGAGAGGACGCCGACCCATTTCCGGTTGACCCGGGCTGGGCTGCGCTTTGCCGATTCTGCGGCGCAGTTGTTCCTGCGGCCCGAGCCAGCCCGGCTGTGACAATCTGCTGTGAGTATCCGATTAGAACCGCGTCTTCGCGGTTCTAATCTGTGTTGGCGCTCGTGGTGGTGCTTGTCGCTGCCAGCCTACTTGAGACTCCCGTAAACTGCGGCTTTCTATCGCCTGAATTTCATTTCAAAACATGGCTGAAAAATAGTCTACAGTGGCCCCTTTTGTGTAAATAGGTGGGACCGACCCCGGCGGGATTTCAGCAGCAGCGGTTGGGGCCGTTGAGGCGGGCTTCGGCGGCTTGGACGTAGGCGATGGGGGCGTTGTGACGGCGGGCGGCTTCAGTCACTTCGGGTAGGGGAATGAGGACGGCTTGCGAGGGCACTTGCTTCGAGACATTCGCTTCAAGCTGACGGGCTGTGCGGTCCACGGCGTCTTGTCCCGACCAGTTGCGCAGTAGGGCTAGGCCCAGCGCAAAGATCCCGGCCCAACCGGTGCGGTTGCTTCCTTCGGCCAACGCCGATTCTGGGAGCCACACGGGCACTTCTTCGCTCGAGTCAGGGGTTCGCCGGCCGCGCAGCAGGCGAATCCACTCCAGTGCGGCTCCGGTCACGATCAGGGCAGCCAACCCCAGGAAGACGGCCGTTACGCCCACGTCCAAGGCGTTGTTGAGCCGGCGGCTTCGATTTGCGCGAAGAGCCTTCTGGGCCGCAGCATCCGCAGGGGCGGATTCTGCAGCCCGTTGAAGGGCGGGGTATTTTTGGTCCAGGTCTCGGACCGTGGCCAGGAAGCCGATGCGCGGTGACGGATGGAATATTTTCTGGAATCCGGCGGTCCCGGTGACTGCCAAAAGCCAGATGAGCGGCAGGAGCGCTACCCACGCGATTGCTGGTGATTTGCCTCGGGCCAGCGACTGCTTGAGAAGCAAAGTAGTGGCGAGCACGAGGGCGATGGCGGCGAGCAATTGATTGGCGATGCCGAAGAGCGGCCAGAGCGAATTAATGCCGCCCA
>JBDKKQ010000106.1:0-8990 GCA_039796015.1 Verrucomicrobiota bacterium | reverse complement strand
GCATTGGGTTCGATGGAAGGCCGTGATGCTGGCCGATGAGGAGGACGCCCACCACCGGATTGGGGAGCCCGCGGGGCATTGGGTGCGGTGCGCTGCTCGCGCTGAACACCAATTTGCGGATTGGCCTTCATCGAGAGGGCAATGCGCTTACGGGGCAAGTCTACCTCGGTCACCGTCACCCGAACCTTCTGACCCACCTTCACCACCTCGGACGGATCCTTCACGAAGCGATCTGCCAACTGACTGACGTGAACCAGCCCATCCTGATGCACACCGATATCCACAAATGCTCCGAAGGCCGTCACATTAGTCACGATACCCGGCAGCTTCATACCTGGCTGAAGGTGTTCGAGTTTCTCAACACCCTCCTGAAAAGCGAACATCTCGAAGCCTTGGCGCGGATCGCGTCCGGGCCTGGCCAACTCCTCCAAAATGTCCTTCAGCGTCGGCAAACCCACTTCGCTGGTGACGTACTTCTCCGGACGAATCTTGCCGCGAAGCCCCCCGTCACGCACCAGGTCGCTCACGGCGCACCCAAGATCACTGGCCATGGCATCGACCAGTTCGTAGCGCTCCGGATGAACAGCGCTGGAATCCAGAGGGTTTTCAGCCTCATGGATGCGCAGAAATCCGGCGCATTGCTCGAAGGCCTTCGGGCCCAGGCGGGATACCTTGAGCAATTCCTTGCGGGAGCGAAACGGCCCGTGCTCGTTGCGATGGCTGACAATGTTGGCGGCCAGCGATGGACCCAGACCGGACACATAGCTGAGCAATTGCTTGCTGGCGGTGTTCAGTTCGACCCCCACCCGATTCACACACGACACAACCACGTCATCCAGACCGCGCTGGAGGGCATTGGGATCCACATCGTGCTGATACTGGCCGACACCAATGGACTTCGGATCGAGCTTCACCAATTCGGCCAGCGGGTCCATCAGGCGACGACCAATGCTCACCGAACCCCGGACTGTCAGGTCTTGATCGGGGAATTCTTCACGGGCCACCTCGCTCGCCGAATAAATCGAGGCGCCGCTCTCGTTCACAAGGACCACAGGGATGTTCGCCGCCAAGTGCAGGGATCGAATGAACTGCTCTGTCTCGCGACTGGCTGTTCCGTTGCCGATGGCGATGGCCTCGATCCCAAACCGCGTCACAAACTCTCGAACTTTCTCTCCCGCCTGCGCTACCTGCTGTGCTCCACCCGCGGTGGCGTAAATGACATCTTGATGCAGCAGCTTGCCCTGGCGATCGAGCACCACGGTCTTGCAGCCCGTCCGGAATCCGGGGTCCAGAGCGAGCACGTTCTTTTGGCCGAGAGCCGGTGCCAGCAGCAGTTCCCGGAGGTTCTCGGAGAACACTCGAATTGCCTCCAAATCCGCCCGTTTCTTGGACTCAATGCGCACCTCGGCCTCGATAGAGAATCCCACCAGGCGCTTAAAGCTGTCCACAGCCGCCAGGCGCACCTGCTCGGCTCCGGGTGTGCTACGGGCCTTGACGAAGAGCCCCTCGAGGATGGCGATCGCCGACTCTTCTAGGGGCGTAATGCGAACGAGCAGCACCCCCTCCTCTTCACCCCGGCGCATGGCCAGCATCCGGTGACTGGGAATCTTGGAGACGGGCTCGGTCCAGTCGAAGTAGTCCTTAAATTTGGCCCCTTCGGTTTCCTTGCCCGTCATCACCTTGGATCGTACCTGGGCCGATTCCCAATAGAGCTCCCGAAGACGAGAGCGCGTACTGGCATCCTCGCTGAAACGCTCGGCGAGAATATCCCGAGCACCGGCCAAGGCCGCCGCCACGTCAGGTACTAATTTCTCAGCACTCACGAACGCCACCGCAACGGCCAGCGGATCGACCGTGGCCTGTTCGTTAAAAAGTTGATCTGCCAACGGTTCCAAGCCCGCTTCCTTGGCAATAGTCGCGCGAGTACGGCGCTTCGGGCGGAACGGGGCGTACAAGTCTTCAAGGGCGGAGAGGGTATCGGCCCCTTCCACGGCTACCTTCAGGACTTCGCTTAGCAATTGCCGCTCGGCCAACGATTTCAAAATCGCTTCACGACGCTGCTCCAATTCCGTGAGTTGGGCCAGGCGGTCGCGAATGGATGTGATGGCCACCTCATCCAGGCTTCCAGTCACTTCCTTTCGATATCGGGCGATAAAGGGCACGGTCGCACTCTCACCCAGCAGGCGAGCGGTGGCCGAAACCTTAGTGGCCGGCAGGTTCAACTCGGCAGCGATGCGGGTGATGAATTGATCAAGCATGACGTCAGCGGGGGGCGCTGTTTAGAGCCTCCCCTCATTTCAGGAAAGCTCCGTGTTCTCCGAATTTCGTGATTCCTTCGTTTTCCGTTGTTGGTCTCCTCTTCGGCATGACTCGTCTGCGGAAACCTTTGGAGCGATGTGCGAAGTTCGCAGCCATCCTTGTTCTGGCTGCGCTCGGCGCACTGCCGGTGCCTGCCCTTGAGCGGGAACGACTCTTCGGGCCCGAGATTAAGACCGGCGACTACAAGCACCCGGCGAGCTTCACCGAACTGCACAACGGCGACCTCTTCGTGGTCTTTTTCAGCGGACGGGGCGAGTACAAGGACAACCAGGCGGCTGTCTTCGGTTCGCGCCTGAAGGCAGGCATGGGTCGATGGTCGAAACCGGTGTCCATCGCTAGCAACCCCTTCCACGCGCTGGGCAATGCGGTGATCTGGGAGGCTCCCGACCGCGTGGTTTGGCTCTTTTACGTCACCCGCTACGGCGAGCTTTGGAGCGATTCGCGCATCACTGCGAAAATTTCTCGCGATGGAGCCAAGACGTGGTCCGAACCCTTTCAGGTGACCTTCGAGGCCGGCACCATGGTTCGCAACCGACCTGTCCTGCTGACAGACGGCCAGTGGTTGCTGCCGGTGTATCAAGAAATCGGTACCGACCCGGAGCTGGATGACCCGCGCAACCGTTCTTTCTTTCTCCGATACGATCCGACCAAAAGGACATGGACTGAAAGCAACCGCATTGGTTCTCGCCTGGGCAACATCCAGCCCGCACCGGCAGTCCTCCAAGGCGATCACCTGCTGGCCTTCTGCCGGCGAGGCGGGGATTACGAGGGTCGTCCGGACGGTTGGATGGTACGCACCGAGTCGCGGGACGGCGGACGCACCTGGAGCAAGGGCACCGACAGCGCGCTGCCCAATCCCAATGCCGCCGTGGATTTCTTGAGACTGAACTCCGGACATCACCTGCTGGTTTACAATCACAGCTTCACGAACCGAACCCCACTGACAGCTGCGTTGTCGGTGGATGGCGCGAAGACCTTTTCACGACGCCTCGACTTGGAGACCGATCCGAAGGGCGACTTTGGCTATCCCACCGCCTTACAGACGCGGGATGGAAAAATTCATGTCCTTTATACCAGCGATGAGCGGACGGTGGTGCGCCGGATCGTGCTGACGGAGGCCGATTTGAAATCGGGAAAATCGGCACGCTAAAAAGGGCGAGCCGTGAGGACGACACGCCGTGTCCAAGGGGGGAGGTAAACGGTCTGAAATGGTTTAAGCCCGTTCACGGTGATGGGTCTGGCTCACGGATCGCCTGAGTTTGGATCGACGACAGCGCAATGATTCCTGCATGAGCCAACTCCGGTCGTTCCGCATTGCCCACCAACCGAACCAAGGCGTGTGAGGCCTCCGGATTTCGGATGCGTTCAATGGCCCACCCCAGGGCTGCTTGGGCCGTGGCTGACGTGGTTGATGCAGATGCCTCGTCATGAAGCCGAACCAACTGTTCGACCGTGGACGAACGAGCGCCGCGGGCGAGGGTGTCGACCACCGCTTCGATGAGGTCGATATCTTGGGTTTGCACCAAGCTCATCGCCAGGGCCGCCATTTCGTCTTCGGTGGAGAACCCTTTGAAGGCCTCCCGAAGGACTTCGGCTTCTTCAGGAGACTTCGGGTTAAGACTGGCTTGAGTCACGGCTTGGATGAGGGCATCGACGGCTGCCGTTCCGCCCGAAGCGGCGATGCGGTCGGCCCACAGACCCTGCTGCTCAGGCGTGGCTGCCAGTTCGAAGCCCTGAACCAGCGATGACAGGTCCTGTAGTGAAAAGTCCGGCAATGAAAGGTCCTGGGATTCCGCATCCATCACCGATCCGATGGGTGGAGGCTCGGAAATCGGAGAAGGCGCCCACCGGGAACCGTGGCCTCGGCTTCGCGCATCAAATCCGTCGCTTAAAAAATTCGATGTGCGAACCGAATCGGATGGATGGCTTTCCATCGCACCCCCGGAGCGGTCCACATCGGTTGAATCACTCCGATCTGACACCTCTTCGGGACCCCAAGAGCGGCGCAGTCCGAGGTTCAGTCCCACGATTAGACCCAACAAAATGAGAATAGCTTTGGTGGAGTTCATGGCATTCGAGGCAGAGCGGTCGGCGTGACACTCAGAATTACTGGGTGATCTGGAGTCCGTAGGCGCCCGTCTCGGTGCCCGAGGAGCCCCGAACGAAGATATAGTAGGTCCCCGCCGACAACTTGCGACGGATGCGGAAGTTGGAGCCGACACCCAGGTCGTCGTCTTCGGCTACCGTCTGGCCAATGGCATCCCACAAGGTTCCCCGGGTATTCAGCGAACCGGTGCTGGTCAGCGACACGGTGGCGGCCTGGGACAAAACGAATCGGAAGACGTCTTGATCTTGGGCGACGTTGAGTCGGGCCGGGGTGGTCGAGGGTACCGCCACGCGCGTGGCCGTCGCCGGGGTGTTCCCCACGTCATCGGTGCTAGAGGTTCCAGAGCCGACGATCACGAAGTCATACGGAGACTCGTTGGCATCATTGTTGGAGAGGCTGACCGACGCCTGGTGGCGGCCTACCGTCGTCGGATTGTAGGTGATTTGGAATGCGGCCGAACGACCGGCGGCGACCGTGGACGGCACCTGGGTGGTCACTCGGAATTGAGCCGCGCCCGAACCGCTGAGCTGCACAGTCCCCAGGGTAAGCGTTGCCTTACCGGTGTTGCGAACGGAGAAGGAGGTTGAGCGAGAGCCGTTACTCAGATCGACCTCACCAAAGTCGGTGCCATCGGTGGTCTTGGCTGTCAGGGCCCCATCGGGGATGGGTGTTGAATTTAAACCCAGCAACCCGATTTCCGGAGCCCCAACTGTCACTGGCGCCGCCGTCCACTTGGCGAGGACCGTATAGGCGCCCTTCGATAAGCCCGTGCCCGTCACTTTTAAGAAGTAGGTGCCTGCGGCCACATTGGTAACGATGAGGAAGTTGGGAGCCCCGGCGCTGCTGTTATCTTGGGCGAGGACGGCTCCCGAAGCGTTGATTAAGGTGCCTTGGACATCGTTGGTCCCGGAACTCACAAGGTTCAGTGTCACCGATCCACTGGCTTCGAGGCGAAACCAGTCTTGGTCGCTGGTGGTTTCTAGAACGCCGCGGGTGGGTGCATTCCACGCCACCGCTGTGGCCGTGGCGGCGGTGTTGCCGTGATCGTCGGTGGCTACCGAGACCGAGGTCTCGATTTGCTGCAAGATCCACGACCGGTAGTTGATCGTATTGCCGTAGATGCCCGGGGTACCATCGCGACCACAACCGTCTCCGAAACTCACCGTGCCGGCATGACGCCAACCGCCCCGACCATCGGAGACCACCAGCGGCCCGCCGCTGTCGCCCTGGCAGGTGTCCCGGCCGCCTCCGGGAACTCCGGCCGCGAGGTGGGCTTGTGACAACCCAGGATAAACCTGGGAAGCATCGGCCAAGCTGACGAGGTTCATGTCGACCTCCAACAAGATCGCCGACGGCCGGCCAGCCTCCGAGGTGGTGCCCCATCCCATGCCCTTCACCGGGGTTCCGGGAGCAACTTGGCTGGCGGCGTCCACCAGCGACAGCACTGGCACTCCGGTGAGCGGTTTAGAGAGCTTGAGCAAGGCAAAGTCGTTGACCAGGGCGCCCTTCACCGTGCTGAAGCGGGGGTGAATAATAATCTGGGAAACCGAGACCCGGGTGCCGTCGCTGGACGACTGCAAGTCATAGCCACCCACCAGCACATCGACCGAAGAGGCCGACATGTCTTCGACGCAGTGTGCCGCCGACAAGACCCACTGGGGATGAATGAGCGCACCGCCGCAAAATTGCCCTTTGGCCGGGGTTTGCCCTCGCAGGACCAGAGCGCTCATCCAGGGATACGCGCCTTTGGGTGCCGAGTGGCCACCGACGATTTTTGGCAGCGGCGAGGTGGTTGAAGAAGCGGCCATGAGGCGGCCACCGACCGGAGTTGCGTTGCTCGCCATTAAGGCCAACCCGAGGACAATCAGGCGATTGCGGAGGTGCTGGCGGAGGTGCTGACGGAGGTGGAGGTGGAGTGTTGAAGTCAGGAGTCTTTGAACGAGACCTTGGAGTTTCATAACGCCTCCAGCATCGGACTCCGTTGTTACCACCTGATGACGCTCAAAACATTTTATCGGACCGGGTTTTAATCTTCTAAGTGTTCCCCTTCGAAGTGTTGGCCTTCGACGTGTTAGCCTTCGACGTGTTAGCCTTCGAAACGATATCCCACCTGAGGCACGGTCTGGATGAGGCTCGGGCGGTTGGGGTTTTCTTCGATCTTGGAACGCAACGTGGTGACGGCGCGATCCACGCTGCGGTCGGTGACGGCGGCCGAGTCTCCCCAGACGGCATCGAGAATTTGCTCGCGCGTGAGTGCCCGGCCAGACTTGCGGGTGAAGAATTCCAGCAGTCCATATTCCTTGGGGGTCAATTCGATCTCCACACCCTCCCGGCTCACCCGCCGCGCTCCGCGGTCGACTTCGAGCGAACCGATGGTCACGACATCGGGAATGACCCGGCGGTGACGGCGCAACAATGCGGCGATCCGAGCCATCAATTCACCGATCCCGAAGGGCTTGGTGACGTAATCGTCGGCCCCAAGATTCAGGCCCCGAACCACTTGGGCTTCTTCACCTAAAGCCGTCAGCATAACCACTGGCATCTCGAGCCCATCGACACGAATCCGGCGGCAGACCTCGTGACCGGACAAACCGGGTAGCATCAGGTCCAGCAGCACCAAATGAGGCCGCAAGGTCCGCGCCAATTCTAACCCTTGATGGCCGTCGCCCGCCGAGCGCACCTCGTAGCCGGCGCGTTGAAGATTATCGCGCAGGCCAAAGAGGATGGCGGCGTCATCTTCGATCACCAAAATCAGTTCAGGTTTCAAGGTGCCTTTCTGTGTTCGCAGCAACCACCGGTATATGGATGGCGAAGCGGCTTCCTTCGCCCGGTGTCGTCTCCACCTCCACCTGGCCTCCATGGGCCTCGACGATGGACTTCACGATATGGAGACCCAGACCCGCACCGGTGACAGGACTCCCAGGCCCTTCAGCGCGGTAGAATTTTTCGAAGATGCGAGACCGCTGCCGAGGGTCGAAGCCGCGACCGTTGTCAGTGACCGCAAAACAGAGGGTGGAACCGGAGCGGGTAACGGTGAGCAGAATACGCTTATCGGCACCGGTGTATTTGTGGGCGTTCTCAAGCAAGTTCAACAGCGCGGTGGTGAGCGACGGAGCATCGGCCTGAATCAGGGGGAGCTCACGAGCGATCTCGGTGCGGAAGTCGCAGCCCGGAGCAGCGAATCGCGACTCGACGCTGCGCACCGCGGCCTCGACCACGGTTTCCGGGGCCGTGGGCTGGAAATCATAATTCATGCCGCCGCGTTCTAGTCGGGCGAAGGTGAGGTAATCGTCGACCAAGCGGCCCAGTCGAAGTGTTTCACGGGAGACGACTTCCAAATAGGCCCGGGTTCGATCGGGTTGAAGATCCGGGTCGGCCACCAAGGTATCGATAAGCATCCGAATGGAAGTCATGGGGGTGCGCAATTCGTGGGAGACAGTGGTCAGGAAGTCATGGCGTACCTCAGTCAGGCGGACACGCTGCAGAAAACGGCGCACCGCCAGGATGCTCAAAACCGCTCCCAAGATCACCGCACTGGCCGCCGAGGTGATTTGGAGGGCGGCTTGTCTGCGGGCCGATCCAGCCAGCTCAGCCGTCGCCACCGAGGTATCGAGTCGCAGCGCCCAACCGGGTAACGCCACACCCATGGACGCTTGAAGATTCTCCACTCCCGAAACCGGATCGCGCTGGGATACCAATTGCGCTCGGTATCCTTGCGGCACCAGCGAGCGATTGACCTGAACCTCCAATTCTCGGTGGAGGCGCTCCCGTTGGTACAACCAGATCACACCGCCACCGGGTGCGGGCATGAGCCAGACCTCTTGACTAGGACCATCGGCAGAAAAATGCACCGTCTTCGCGGTGGGATGTTCTCGGTCGGGCTTGCCCACCAATTCCTGAACAACCGCCAACCCGAGCACCTCGGCCGATTCGGTGGGCAAGGTGGCACGGGCCCCGAGTCGCTGGAGTTCACGCCAAAGAAATAATCGCTGACTGGCGGGCATGAGCGGGTCCGTATGCCGCGAAACTCGACGAGCCAGCGACTCGAGGGTGGGCTCGAACCGTGCATCATCTCGGGACAGTTGCTGGAGCGCGGCCAACTCAATAGATGGAAGGTACAAACGACCGGAGGGGGACCGGCTTCCTTCGAGCCCTTGCTCCACCCACTGAGCGGCCAATCCCAAATAGGCATCGCCCATCGACTGCGTCAGGAGGCGTTGGTGGAACGCTCCCATCAGAGTCTCTCCCCGAAGGTCGACCTCCGGCGGATTAATTACACCGATGGCTAGCGCGGGATATAATGGCGTGCCGTCGGCAGCCAAGACCAACAAACCGTCTGGAGCCCCCTCTTGGAGCACCGCTTCTTCACCATTACCCAGGAGATCCCGGAACAACACTCCCGCCTCTGAAACCCGGGACGGAGTCCGGTGGCCGGCACGAGAAGCGCGCGCCTTCAATGCGACCTCGAGTGTCCGGATGGCCTCTTCGAGCCGAAACCGATGCAAAGCTTGCAGTTCCTGAGACCAATCTCGGCGGTCTCGATCGAGGGTGCGGACCGTGGTCC